>JAJYFQ010000005.1 GCA_021785375.1 Microcaldota archaeon
TCCGGTGCCTCCGTTATTGTACGCTCCGACGAAGAAGGAGTCGAAGCTTCCTGCCGGCTGCGCTGAGAAGAGGCACCTGCTCACGATAGGCACCTTGTCGTCCATGAATGTGACCTCCTTCCTCATCGCCATTGAGTCGTCCTCGAATCCGTCGGAGATCACGTACTTGCCGAAGAGGGACATCATCGATACATCCTTCATGGGGCTCAGCACCATTGTGAACCTCTTTATGTACCCCTTCTTGATGATCTTCTTGAAGTTGTAGGCTACGGTGTTGAAGTGCATCCCCAGCCTCTTCGAGATCTCACTGAACGAGATCCTGGAGTTCTCGTTTAGAATCATGAGAAGGTCCTTGTACTTCTTGGGTACATCGAGCCGCTCTATCAGCACATTCTTAAGGGGGAAGAACCCAATGTGCCTGTAGGCAAGGTCGGACGGATACCAGAGCACCCCGTACTTCGAGAGCTGCACCTGTGTCGTCTTGTCCCAGAAGACGTACTCCCTTGTCGTGCTTGCATTCGCATAGATAAGCATGTCGTAATTGCCCTTTATCGTCACGGCGAGCTGGGGAATTGACGACTGCTGGAGTACGGATGCGACATGGTCGTAGTCCGGCTTCCTGGTGAACTTTATAAGTATGAGGTGAGGATTGCTGAGCCCAAGCACAGACTCGTCGAGTTCAATGGTGTACTTGATTCCGAGCTCCGCCTCGGCCTTCTTCAGCTTGTCCTTCGCGGTCTTCCTTGATACCTTGAGCTTCTTTGCGAGGTCCGAGACCGAGGTTCTTGAGTCGTTGGCGAGTATCCTCACCAACTGCTTCGTTTCCGGACCCCACTTCTCATTGAAGCTGCTCCTGAACTCGTACGGCGAATCGGCCATGGTTTCCTTTCTGTGCCAAGCTTTTTAACCCCTCTTGGCCGCCCCTTTTAGTCAAGTATCAAAATCCCAAATATCGTTGTCAATGTTGTTACTTTTAGAATAGATTATTAAAACCTCCCCGGCAAGGTCTAATCATGGAGATTAGGACAAAGGCGTACGCGTATCTATTAGCATCGCTAGCGATAGGAGCGCTCACTCCGGTCCTTCTCGGTGCGGCGAAGGATGCAAACCTCTATGAGTTCTTCTTCCTGGCCTATCTGATAACGGCTCCGGCAGGGCTGTTGCTCCTGATCGGAAAGAGGAAGGCGCACGGGGTCAGCACCTTGCTCAGGAACAGGAAACGGCTGTTCTACCTAATACTGGCGGTGATCCTCTTCTTCACACCTTACCTGTACGGGCTTGCCTACGCGGAGCGATTCATACCCGCATCACTCGCCACGGTCCTCTTCCGGGTCAACCCGGTGCTGATGCTGATCTTCATAGCGCTGATACTGAGGGAGAGGCTCAGCCGCTACCAGCTTGCCGCCCTCTGCCTCGCGTTTGCGGGCATAGTCATAGGGGTAAGCGGTGGCAACCCACTTGCCCTCATCGGAGGGGGAGCAAACCTCCCGATCATGGCATTCGTGATAATGCTCGCGCTCTCGTACGCACTCGCAAACGTTATAATCAAGAGGCACCTGTTCGACACAGACATATTCATAGCACTTTCCGGGGTAGTGATGCTTGCCTTTGCCGCGATCCTGTTCATTGCGGCAGGCATGCCACTCTCGCCATTAAGCCAGTCGGACCTGGTGATAATAGTGTACATTGCGGTAACAAACATCGTGAGCTTCTACATGTACTTCAATGCGGTCCGCATGCTCAAGATGACGGTTGTCACCAACGCCTTCTTCCTCTCCCCGTTCCTTACCTTCATTTACGCCGCGGCGATACTCGGCGAGCCGATAGCCACATACTATATAATAATAGCCGCACTGACCACTGCAGGCATACTCATACAGAGATACGACAAAAAGGGAGGATCGTATGCCTCTAGCAGATCTAAGCCGCACATGAGGCGCTTCACGCTCTTCGATGTCACGGGTGTGTTCGGCAACTCTGACGGTTCGGAGATCGGGGCGATAGTCTCTGAGGGAGGGAGGGTTGTCGCAACCAAGATCGACCAGGACCATATGCAGCACGTGGAGGCGCTCAGCGGAGATTACGGGTACAAGAATGTTTATGCGGAAGGGCATGGGGCGATAATTAAGGAGACGGGGTTCATCAGGCACATGACCGGGGCGGGAGAGGGGGACACCATCGTTGTCAAGGCCGGGCCTTCTGAAGAGAACGAGGCGTTCTTCGATGAACTCGGGGGAAGGATAGCGGGCTCGCCGGCAGAGAAAACGGCTGGACCACTGCATGATGCCTGACGTGTTGCTGGCTTATATATTTTGATCTTAGAATAGTATCATGGCGACACTGGCCGATCCGCTTAGGAGGAAGAACTCGATTGCGCTCCTGATACTTACTTTCAGCTCCCTCCTCCTGATCTTTGGTTCGGTCTACCTGCTGGAGGAGCTATCCGTGATCTACGGGGTGGGCGTCGGCGCTGCGGTGCAGGCCTATGGGGACAATTCGGTCATTAACAGCACTGTGGCCACGGCCGCGACGAATCTCACAACAATCCACTACAGCATGCTAGAGACGTACATCATGCTCGCTGTGGCGCTGGGACTCACCGCCGCGGCGTTCACCAACGAGAGGGGCCAGGTCTACCTGACCAGCTACGTCAGGCTCAACGCTGCGCTCGTCATAGTCTACACGCTCCTCATGTACCTGATACTTTCGGAGTCGTACGTAAACCTCGGCGGCATATACATCTACGTGGCGTATGCCGGCATAGCAATCTGCCTCGCGGCTGACGTCTACCTAGAGTACAGCCTCAGGCAGCAGATGCAACACAGGCCCGTATCCTCTATATCGCTCGACCCGACAAAGCCCTTCTCGAACATCCTTGCGATTCAGGACAGCCTCTTCTCTACGATGTCGGGAAACCTTAGGATCGTTGACAAGCACTTCAACTCGACAGCACTGGAGAATCTCCACAGGCTTACCTCGAAGAGCCTCGGCAGCTTCACAGAGATGATGGTGCTCACGTCAAGCGAGATGCTCGACTCGGAGATGGGAAAGGGGGTTGCCGACTTCAGGAGCGAGCTTGCAAGGAGCGGGATCGGACTTGAGGTGAGGCTGATGAACGAGAGCGATGTGGTAGACCAGCACGAGCGCATGATCCTTGATGACAGTGTGGCGTACAAGGTGCCTCCACTGAACATAATAAACAGGAGAAGCGAGCACATAACCAGGATAGGGTATAGGGAGGCACGGCGGAGGTTCGACTATCTCTACCAGAGGGGGATAAAGATAGAGAACTACTTCGAGAAGCAGGCAAGGAACGGCAATGGAGGCCTGCAGTAGAATTTTCTGGCTACCTGGATCTCGCCGTCTGTTTGACTGCCCTTGTGTGCTGCCCTATTGACTGTCTGAGCAAAGCTCCAAAGAAGTCCATCGGTTCTTTTACCCGTTTGTTTTCAGCGTTCAGCCGAAACACGTCCTGCTTGACTATTCTCCTGATCTTCCATTATCCCATCCGTTATTCACAGCTGCCGCAGCGCATCTATGGGCTCCATCTTCGATGCGCGCCACGCGGGATATAGCCCGGCGAACATGCTGACCAGGACTGCCACAAGAAGAGCCTCAACTATCGTACTGAGGGTAAGCGCAGGAGTGAACGAGATCCCGGAAGAGGTGCCGGACGACGAAGACGCACCGCCACCGACAAAGACAGCACCGCCGCCCTGGCTTCCAGACGGGCCGGATGAGAAACGGGACGGCCCGGACGTGGAGGCCTGGGCTGGCGATCCCGACTGCGCCGTTGAGCTCGATGGCTGGTGGCTGAACCCATAGGCGAGCACGTATGATGCTCCGGCCCCGGTGCCTATCCCGACAACCCCGCCGATGAATCCTATGAGCAGGGCCTGGAACAGGAACACATACATTACGTCTCGCTGCTTGAATCCCAGCGACTTCATTATCCCTATCTCATGGGTGCGCTCAAGCACCGACATGAGCATTATGTTCATTATCCCTATAGCAGCGACAAGGAGGGATATTCCTGCGATAAGTATGAGCAGGACTGTTATCGATCCTATTATCGATGACGCGATCTGGGCTATCTGCTGCGTGCTTATCACCCTCGCATTGTTTCCGTATATGTTTGTCAGGGTGTTGGTCAGCCCGTTGACACTGGTTGTGTTGGTCGCCTTGACCAGCAGGGTGTTGAAGGAGGACCTTCCGAGAATGTCCTCGGCCGCCTGAAGGGGCATGAATATGGCCGTGTTTATCGAGATTATCGCCGAGCTGTATGATTGCAGGATACCTGCAACTGGTATCGAGTAGCTGTTCCCGCCGCGCGGGCCACCCGTCTTGAGCGTGAACGGCTGACCCACCGCAAGATTCTGCCTCCCTCCGGTGGAAGTCGGGAACGCAAGTGAGTATCCGATGACCGAGGCAGGCGATATCGTGCTGTTGTATATGGATCCGCTGTAGAGGTTTGGCTGCCCTCCCAGCAGCTGGGGCAGCCCTTCCTGTGAGATCCCGACTATGGTAACGGACTCGTTCTCATTGGCCGTGGACAGAGTTCCTGAACCCTCGATAAGGGGGGTTACGCTGCTGACGTTTGGCAGTGTGGATATGCCTTCCACATCAGTGAGCGTGAAGCCCGTGCTTCTGGTGGACGTAAGTATTATCGATGTGGGCCCAAGCGACTCAAGCGAGGCCTGTATGCTCTGGCTTATCCCGGTGGTGAGGGATACCAGCGCGATGATAGACGCAACGCCTATCATCACCATGATGACGGTAAGCGCGGTCCTAACCTTCTTCTCTCCGAGATCGGTGTAGCTGAGCCAGAGGATGTCGCGCAGCTTCATTTCGCACGCCTTTTCTTTCTCTCACTGTATAGCAGGAAGGCTAGCGCCGCTATTATTATGATGAGCACAAGTATGATGATCCCGGATCCGCCACCTGGTGAAGAAGTCCTGAACTGTGCCACCCTCGTTCCGTTTAACGCTGAAGGAGCCCCGACAGAGACGGTCGTGTTTGCCCATTTGGTGATGTTCTGGCGGAGATTGTTCAGGTAGCTTATCTTTATTGGTATCGTGTACTCGCCGCTCCTCACCGCGTTGCTTGTTATGAACGATACGGTAACCGGGGTCTGCGCGTTTATTCCGACGCTTCCAACGAACGTAGAGTTTGAACCGTATACGGTGAAGCCCTTTGGCGGCAGGGGCGTGACCATAACCGCCGTGGCCCCGGATGTGCCGATGTTCGTGAGTATGAACGACACGGAGAACACCCCAGGAGGCGAGATCACTGACGGTGATGTCGTGAATCCGGACGCGGTCATGTTTATTATCCCGCTCGCCAGGAGCGTGTGCGTAGAGGATATCTGCTCGAGCTGATTGCCATTGTAGAAGTTTACCGTGACATTGAGCGGCGTAGACTGGTCGGACTGATTCTCGGCTACGTAGAGCCTTTCGTTCAGGGAGATCGTGCTGTTCGGCGCTATCGACTTTATCTGGACAGGCTGGCTGGTAAGAAGCGCGCCGCCGCTGTTTGGAACGGAGAGCTTGACGGACACGTTGTCCAGTTGGGCAGTGCCGTTGTTTCTGAGGGTGAGTGTTATGTTCTCTATTGTGCCGGAGGTGAGTATGTACGGGGAGATGTCGAGCGAGAGAGGCAGTGGGCACTGCTGTGTAGTGAAGCTTATGTTCCTAAGCTCGGTGTCTGAGTAGAGCGCATCATAATAGTATATAATTTGGACGCTGGTAGGCACGAATGCGGAGGCATTGGCGCCTACGAATATCGGAAGCGTTGCTATAGCGGCGGCATTCGGATTGATGTTCGAGACCGGGGCTATCCCGTTTCCCGCCGCATAGAGCCCTTTCGTGGCCACAAGGCTCAGCTCGATGTTCTGCATGGGAGGCGCCTTGCCGTTCGTGTTAGGGTATCCGTTGTTCGTTATTGTGAAGGGAATGTAGTTTACCATGCCCCTGCACAAGACGGGAGTCGGGCTCGTTATCGTGAAGCTTGGCGGAGGAGGCACGGGAGAAGGACCGCTAGTCCCAGCAAATACAACCGACGCTATTGTGAGTATGGAAAGTGCGGCTACAAGAATACTTAATGATGGCTTCATTTCATCGCGCCTTTATGCTCTCGATCCTTCCGTCCTTTATGTGTATTACCCTGTCACAGTGCCTTGTGGTATCAATGTTGTGCGTAACCATTATTATAGTAACGTTGCCGGATGAGGCTATCTCTCTAAGCAGCTTAATGACCTCGTCCCCCGACTTCGTGTCCAGGTTCCCGGTCGGCTCATCGGCGAGTATGAGCGCGGGATTGTTCACCAAGGCCCGGGCCATGGCAACCCTCTGCTGCTCTCCTCCACTGAGCTGCGTCGGCCTCAGCTTCAGCCTCTGCCCGAGTCCAAGCCTCACGAGCAGCTTGTCTGCCCTCTCCCTCCTTTCGTCCTCTGGGATTCCGCTCACCATCAATGGCAGCTCGACATTCTTCTCGGCATCGAGCCCGTTGACAAGATTGAATGCCTGGAAGACGAATCCCAGCTTCCGGTTCCTGAACTCGGCAAGCGCATCGCCGCCCATCTTCGATGTTGCGGACCCGTCTATGAATACCTCCCCACGAGTCGGCCTGTCTATCGTGCCCAGCATGTTCATGAGCGTTGACTTTCCGCTCCCGGAGGGACCGACTATCGCGGTAAATTCACCCTTCCTGAGTGAGAAGGAGACATCCTCCAGGGCCCTGACTTCTATCGAGCCGGATCTGTAGATCTTAGAGACATTGTCCAACCTGACAGAATAAGTTGCTGACATCGGATGAACTTTGCCCGGGAGAAGTTATATACCTTGCCATACGCTTCGCTTTTTGTTTTGCGCTCTCGGTTAGTTTTCGGAAATAATTATCCGGCGTCAATTCTTGAAAAGCGAAGTGAAAAACGAATTATTTAGGAAACAATATATAAGTGCGGAAACAAGGTTTATCTGATGTTGGCATGTCAGGACATGGGACAACAAAGGAGAAGATTCTCAGGCTGATTGCGGAGGGCAGCAACAACCTTACGCAGATAAGCGACAAACTCAGTCTTGCACCGTCCACGGTAAGCAAGCACCTGCATGACCTAGAATCCACAGGGATGATAGAGGAAGGAGACAACCATACGCGGAAGTGGAAGTACTACAGGATAAAGGAAGGCGCCCCGAATGCGAACGCCTTTGATTGGGGAATACTCCGCAACAAAGGGGTTGTCGGGGCCGGCGCGCTTGCGGTCTTCGCAATCCTTGCGTTTGTGCTAGTCTCAGGGTCGCAGGCCGCGGCAAGCGGAATGATCCCGATAAGCATAACCGATCCGCCAAGTGTGCCGGTGGGTACGCAAGCGCTGTACATAAACTATTCGTCGCTGAGGGCACACGTGGCAATGGGTGGAAGGCAGTCATGGATTGACATAAACTCCAGCGGCAGGCTGGATCTGATGGGTCTGGTAAACGTAAGCCAGGTGATTGGGGGGGTTAACGTAAGCTCCAATTCCATCATAGATGCAGTGGCATTCAACATAAGCTCCGCCAGCATAACAGTTGACAATGTGACTTATCCAGTGTATATAATGAGCAAGCACATGGTTGCCACTGTCCAGAACAAGACAATACTGAACCCGTCTTCCGGTGTCCTGCTTGACTTCTCACCTGTGGTCATAGAGTCAAACGCATCAATGTTCGTTATGATACCCTCGGTGAGAGCCGTAATAACACAGGACGGAGGAGTCATCGCCAGAGGCGTTCACTCAGGCATGTTCGGACAGGCAAGATTCCCGCTTCCGCCAATCTACAGGCATCTGTCCGCGAATGGCAACATAACGGTCTCCAACCCTTTACTCTCATTCACTGCAAACTCCGTGACCTTTGGTGCCTCCCTCACAAATACAGGATCAAAGAACATCACGGTGCTCGGAATTGTGGTGGAGAGTCCGGCCCCGGCATGTCCAGGCCGTGAGGGCCTGGGAATGGGGCTTGGAGGATGCCAAAGGGCCTCGCCGAGCGTGTACCACGAGGGCAACGGTTCGGTTGAGATAAACGATGATGCGGTCCACGCATCGCAGCATGATAACGTCAATGGATCTTTCACGATACGGCTTCCAAGGCCGGTGGAGAACATCTCGATCTATGGGGTCGGTCGCATGGACATCCGCCCTACGTTCTTTGCAGGAGGATCTGGACATCCCCTCATCGCGTTCGCTGTTGAGAGCAACGGCACGCTAGCAGCGCGTTTTGAAGGGCCGATGATGGAACAGGATGGGAGCATGGGTTATCCTCTTGGCCCGGGTGCCAGCAGGCAGTTCTCGTTCCAGGGAAGCGTAGAGGATGGCGCGCTCTTGGAGACCCCTGGAGTTGTCGCGGTGAACGGAACTTATAGGGTCGCAATACTGACAAACGATGGACTTGTCACGTCCAACGTGACAGCCACATAGGCACATGGTGAAGGCATGAGAGTAGGATATGAGAACGGGCATTATTATGTCGTGATACATGAAAGGGATGTCTATGGCCGTGCGGCGCGATCGTTTATCGCGGGGAGCCCGCTTGCCGACTGGAGGATCATGCAATGGACGCAGAGTGGAAGCCTTGTCATGACAAAGGAGAGGATATCTTCGCGGAATCTGGAGCTGCAGGGGTAATCACTCTTGCGATTCAGGTTTCTTCTTTTCTGATGCTGGCATCAGCCTTCCCTCGGCAAGGCCATAGCTCGATGTGACAAGCATCCAGGTTCCTGTGCTTGTGCTTGCGATGAACTCGTAGATTGCAGGTACATGCGAGTTGTGCACGAGGCCGACGGCCACGGCCGTTGCCCCTACGGCTGTGGTTACAGCGCCAACTGTTCCAAGCGCCTTTGGCCCTTTGAGTATCATGTCGCCGCTTATGACGGCTTGGGAGAGAAGCGCTGCCCCGAAGTATCCGGTTGCCCAGAAGTAGTGTACAGGGCCGAACTCTCCCGGATGGAAAATCCCGGTAAATAAGAGCGCCGTGCCGGTGAAACCCAGCGCATATTCAGCAAACTCGCCGATTGCCGACTTCCTAGGGAGCGATCTGTTGGCCGCGTATGCGAATCCGGCGACCATGGCCCCTGACGCAGCCATTCCGAGAGTTATGAGCGCGCCGTGGGATCCGTCGAGCTGGCTGCTTATGTTCTGGGTGAAGACGTTAAAGCCGTGAGCCGAGATCGCTTCGGCCATAGTGGCAATTCCCGCTGGCACTACAGCTATGCCTCCTGCGAATCCGGCCTTGACCCACACGCTCCTGCCGTTCCCCTCAAGCCTCCTTCTGGTATCCTTGAATGTCCGTAGTAGATCCCTGTCTGATCCCCTTAGGGCGCTCTTTGCCTCGTCAGTGCCGTTCCTGCGAAGGCGCGTCGCCTCCCTGAATCTTCCCATGAGAGGAGCTTTACCCCGGCCCTTAATAAATATTTTCTACTGTCATCCACGCGCGATCAAAACGAATGTTTATATAGGTGTTACAACACAGTTATAATCAGTATAAGTACAGTTGTGAAAGAGCGTGGGCCTCAATACTTTGACGCCTGTGCCAACTACTTCTGTTCTTTTAAGGTGTCAGAGTGAAACCATTTTCAGAGATGGGTTTGAACCCATCACTAGTAGAAGCGTTGAAGAGGATAAACTTCATCAACGCAACGGACGTTCAGGAGCAGGTGATACCACTTGCCCTGCAGGGCAAGGACATTGTTGTCAGAGCGAAGACCGGAACAGGGAAGACGTGCGCATTCCTCATCCCGATAAAACAGATGGGGGCGACGACCCGCGATCCCGAGGCGCTCATAATAGTCCCGACGAGGGAGCTCGCGGTCCAGATACGCGACATGGCGAACAAACTAAGGTTTGACCACCACGGCGTTGCCGTTGTCTACGGGGGAGCCTCCATAAATGTCCAGATGGACGAGCTAAGGAGGAACCCGAACATAGTTGTGGGAACCCCTGGAAGGATAATCGACCTGATGGAGAGGGGCGCGCTTCGCGTGCAGAATATAAGGTTCCTCGTTCTCGATGAGGCGGACACGATGCTCGACATCGGCTTCATAGACGACATAGAACGCATCCTCTCGGATACGCCTTCCACGAAGCAGACGCTACTCTTCTCGGCGACCATGCCGGAGAAGATACTCTCCGTGGCAAGAAGGCACATGCATGACATGATGTTCCTAAAGATAGGCGCGGAAGAGGAACTGGTTGTCAACAAAATAAAGCACCTCTATGCGGTAGTCGACCAGAGGCAGAAGTTCGGCGCACTGCTAGCGTACGTGAAGCAGTACAATCCTAAGAAGGCGATAATATTTGCACAGACGCAGTATGCGGCAAGCGCGATACACGACGCACTCAGGGAACAGGGACTCGACTCAATACTCCTGCACGGAGGGCTTACCCAGGCAAGAAGGGAGGCATCGCTCAGGCAGTTCAAGGGAGGCGCCAAGTTCATGATAGCAACAAACGTCGCTGCCAGGGGAATCGACATACAGGGAGTATCCGACGTGATAAACTTCGACCTTCCGGATGATCCACACACCTACGTTCACAGGGTGGGAAGGTCCGCGAGGATGAATGCGGAAGGCAGGGCCTTTACCATAACGACCCAGCAGGAGAGCGAGGCCGTAAAGGACATAGAGTACATCGCGAGGATAAAGATGGAGAGAATAGGACTCAATACAGCTCCTTTTGCCCACATACGCGTCTTCAAGGGCGGGGGCCGCAGGCACGACTTCCACAGTGGAAGAGGCGGCGGACATCAGGGAGGCGGCAGGGGCGGAGGATGGAACCGCGATGATCACAGGGGCCACCACCAGGGAGGCGGACATGGCCACCGCGGAGGCAGGCCCTATGGCGAACGAGGCTCAAGCGATACGCGCGTAAGGTTCAGGTGACATCCCCACCGCTAAAGCGTGTGGGTTTTACGCCGCGTTAGATAACGGCTTTCTTCTCTCTTTTCATCAGCCGCGCAAGCTCTGGAAGGAGGTCTATCTGTCTCTTCTGTATCTTTTTCCCTTCCACGATCGCCACTATTTTCGATACCGCACCGCTGGTATTCATAATCTCGAACGAGTCCCTGTAGTTCAATGAGGCGTTCGCACCGCAGTAGTCTATCGCCTCGGACACCAGATTGTCGTTTATCTTTCCGCTTCCATAGCCTCGTGCCGCAAGCCTCTTCCTTATGTCCTCCAGGTGCGCCCTGATCACGATGGCGGTTGCGCCCTTTATCTTCATGTCGCACAGGACGTGACCTTCCACAATGAGAACCCTCTTCACGCCCGACCTTGCGAGCGCCTCTATCTCCCTGCCTAGCGCTCCCAGCTTTACGACCATGGCGCCGTCCTTTGCGTGTGAGGAAAAGAGATGTTTCTCCCTTATCAGGTCGTTTGCGTGGACGAGCTCAGAGCCCTTGATCCTCGACGCAACCTTCTTTGCTATCGTGGTCTTTCCGCTTCCAGGGGTGCCGGTTATTACAATTAGTCTCATCGGGTCACTTGCCCATGGCGAGAAGGAGCCTCTGGTATGCCGTATTCATTATGTCGTCGACATCAGATTGCAGGTCGTCTATCGCGGTGATGGCGCTCTCCGGGAGGTTTATTGTGAGCACGTAGGTCCTGTTGCCTGAGAAGACCCATGAGCCTATGTTGTGGTTGTTGTACGTTGTCGTTATATCAGCCACATAATTCGACGTGTTTATCAGCTTGGCGAGCAGCGCGTCAATGGCGTTGTTGTACTGATCTATGAATATATCCTCCCTGTTTGAAGGGTTTATATCGACCATGATCGGCTTCACGTAGGGAACCCTTGAGAGCGCGGCCTTCGTCTGTATTACGCCGTCTATCTTGGTCGTCTGGGCATCGGCATTCTCGAGGCCCTTCGCCAGCTCCTCCTGCTCCTCCTTGAGGCCTGACTTCGCATTCTCGAAATATGCGTCTACAGCATCGACCATCTTCTTTGCCTTCTGGTCAACATCCTTCTGGCTGGCGAACTTCTCCGGATTGAGTAGGAACTCCCTAAGGCTTATTCCGAACTGCTTGACCATGTCCCCGTCTATGTTGCTTATGAACGTGTCGGTTCCGCGATCCCATGGGACCGTGACTCCAGCGGCTTCGGCCATAAAGATTACCCGGTATGAATTCTCTCCCCAGATTTAAATACGTGTTGGTAGGCCCAGCCAACATCCTCAGGGAAGTTCCAGTTCCGGATAGAGAGGAAACCGCTTGCAGAGTTCCAGCACCCGTGAGCGGACCTCCGCGAGCCTCCTGTTCGATGCGATCTCGCCCTTGAACTTCCTTATGTACTCGACCCTCTCCTCCTTTCCCGGAAGCTGGTACCCCTTCACCTCGCTTATCACGTCCGCGATCATGTCCCCGACTTCCTTCATCTCGCCCTCTTTCATGCCACGCGTGGTGAGGGCGGGAGTGCCAAGCCTTATTCCGCTCGGATAGAACGGCGAGGAGGGATCGTTTGGTATAGTATTCTTGTTCACCGTCATTCCAGCCGCATCGAGGGCTTCCTGGACCAGAAGGCCGTTCCCCTTGCCGAACGGTGTCAGATCTATCAGGATCATGTGATTGTCAGTGCCCCCGGTCACGAGCTTTATTCCCCTGGCAGAGAGTTGCGCCGCAAGAGCCCTCGAGTTAGCCACTATCTGCTTTGCATACTCCTTGAACTCGGGCCTCGATGCCTCTAGGAGGGCGATGGCGATGCCTGCAGTGGTATGGTTGTGAGGCCCTCCCTGCATCCCGGGTATTATGGTCTTGTCTATCTTCTCGCCCAACTCCGGATCCTTCTGGAGGCCCTTCTCCGTAACCATTATCATGGCCCCTCTGGGGCCGCGCAGCGTCTTGTGTGTTGTAGTGGTGATTATGTGCGCGTACTTAGCCGGGCTCTTGTGAACCCCCCCTATAACAAGCCCTGAGATGTGTGATATGTCTGCTGCAAGATACGCCCCGACTGAGTCCGCTATCTTCGCGAACTCCTCGAAAGGCACCTCGCGAGTGTACGCCGTTATGCCAGCCCAGATGAGCACCGGCTTGTTCTCCTCCGCAAGCCTCTTTACCTCGTCAAGATCAATGTATCCATCAGGCCTTACATGGTACGGCACGCTCTTGAAGATCTGTCCGGTAACGCTCCCCTTAAATCCGTGTGTAAGGTGCCCTCCGTCGCTCAGGTTCTGGCCCATTATCACGTCCCCTGGTTTGCACACGGCCATGTACACTGCTAGATTAGCAGGAGATCCGGAGTACGGCTGCACATTGGCGTAAGGAACCCCGAAGACCTTCTTCGCGCGCTCCCTTGCCGTGCTCTCTACCACGTCTATGAACTGGTTACCTCCGTAGTATCTCTTACCCGGATATCCCTCCGAGTACTTGTTTGTAAGCACAGATCCGGAGGCCTGCATCACGGCAATGCTGGTGAAGTTCTCCGAGGGGATCATCTCCAGTCCGTCCCTCTGCCTTCCCAATTCGCTCTTTATCGCATCGAATATCTCAGGATCCGTATCCTTGAGCTGCTTGAACCACTCCATGCTCTGACCTCCACGATACTCTTCACCAGGCAAAGGCTATAAGCCTTTGCGGTTTCCTCGGCAAACGTTATAAACTTGGGGAGCTAATATACTGGCGTGGAGATATCAGATTCTGATCTTGACATTGCCTACAGATACCCCTTCTCCAGCGAGGCGAAGTCGTACATCTCCGGGCTTGGGGCGAAGTTTGACCCTGCGATGCTCGAGAAGGGGAGGCTCAGGCTCGACGAGGCCATAAAGAAGTCGAGAATAGAGTACTCCAGGACTGCGATAAAGGCGGTGAAGCAGACGTACATAGTGAGCTACCTCTATGCGAGGATGCTCGTCAGCGCCCTAAACAGCAAGATGGCTATCGATAGATACGTCGCTGCGGAGTCGAGGAGGTCGGGAGCCGCTCTACTGGATGAGACCGAAGGGAATATTGCAAGGATGGCAAAGGATGTCGGCCTGCATCTCTTCCATGACAAGACTTTCAGCATACAGTTCACCGACTTCCTCATGTTCTCTCCGAAAACTCCTGACTTCGCGCTCGTCCATCAGGAGATGGACAAAGGAGTAGTGCACATCCAGAAGTACAAGGCGGTGAAGATCGTGGAGAAGGCAATGGCTGCCGAGATATCAAGGAACCTTCCGATTCCGGCAAAGGACCTTCCGAAGGAAGTGATTGCTTATGCGAAGACAATAAAGGTTCCTGTTCCTAAGGCCAGCATAAAGATAGACGAGAGCGGGAGGTATGAGTGGATAGCGAGGCTGATCGCGAACCCGATAGGTGATGTGAGGCACCGGACCGTTAACCTCATACTGGCGCCGTACTTTGTCAACGTAAAGGGGATGAGCGAGGACGATGCGGCGAAGGCGATAATAGACTACATAGAGAGATGCAAGCAGATAGACCCGAACACGAAGGTTAACGAATCTTACATAAAGTACCAGTGCAAGTACGCAAAGACCAAGGGGTCAAGGCCGCTCTCCTACGACAGGGCCAGGGAGCTCCTGAAGGACGTGATGGATTTTTGACGATGAGAATATGCCGGAGATAAACCAGCTTTGCCACATCTGCGGGAAGGTAGCGGTGCATACGTGCAAGCTCTGCGGAAGACCGGTCTGTGAAACCCACTACGACAGCAGATCTGGTACGTGCACGTCGCACGTGACGCGAGTGAGATAACCGCTAGAGGTTCTGGAAGTCGCTTGCCGATGTTCCTTTTGGAAACGCCTTCCCATTTTGCGACTCCACCGGAAGCCCTACCTCGCTGGCTATCCTGTTGAGCTCCGATATGTCTATCATCCTGTCGGTGTGGAGCTCCGCATAGGTTATGTTGCCGAGCTGCACCCTCTTCACCTTGAACGTAAGCTGTTGAAACATCCCGCTCCTGACGACTCTGATCTTCGTTGATCCTTCCTTCAGTATTCTCTGCGCGTTGCCCGATAGATTCATGCCCTCGCCACCATTTCCTTTCAGTATTTGATCGCAACCAGTTTTCGACGACAAACTTTGCAAAAATGTGGTGTCGTGTACACGAAATTTATTCGTGGATAAATCTGATATTGACTGATAAGAATGAAAAGGATATATTTAAATATCAATTACATTGTAACATAAGTGTAAGTTAAAGTATTCGGACCGAATAGGCGCGAACATTAAATGGGAACTTCGAAACAAAATAGTTTGGTTCAGCAGGTTCAGCAGCAAAGAAAGGAAACTACTCCTGAATTACAATCAACCACCGAGGATGAGTCACGAATAGTTGGCATGCACGTCTTCGGGAACCTCTACGGACTCGACCCGAAGCTTATGCAGGACAAGGAATTCCTTAGGCAGACCGTGCTCAAGGCAGTCGAGGTGGCGAACATGACCCTAGTTGAGCACAAGGCATGGGGCTTTGGAGGAAAGAAGGGCGGAGTCACGGTAATGGCGCTCATAACCGAGAGCCACGTGGTCCTTCACACATGGAACGAGTACAAGTACGCGACTCTTGACATTTACACGTGCGGGGAGAAGAGCAACCCGAACGCGGCATTCGACTACATAGTCGAGCAGCTCAAGCCGAAGAGCCACAAGCGCTTCTACGCAGACAGGAGCAGCTAATTCTAAAGAACAGTTTAAGTGAAACAGTATTCCCCCAGATGGAGAGATGGTAGTTTACAAATATCCTAAGCCGACAAGAAGAGTAAGGGCCAAGTGGAATAAAATTTATAGAGAGGCCGGACGCAAGCCGAAGCGAGTAGTTATAGCCGACCGCTAAAGTTTTTCAGAACGAAAGTATCATAGATTTTTGCTTCCAATACAAAGTGGCGACAGTTGTGTTGGAAGAAGACGAACCTCTTCTTCGCA
The DNA here is from genome assembly GCA_021785375.1 of Microcaldota archaeon. Classification (GTDB taxonomy): domain Archaea; phylum Micrarchaeota; class Micrarchaeia; order Micrarchaeales; family CABMGC01; genus JAKAVK01. The sequence continues at coordinate 15,886 of JAJYFQ010000005.1, forward strand.
GGCATGCAAAAGAGTGCAAGGACGTGCGGGAACAGAATAGGTACCTTGCACTTCATGCAGTAAGTGCTGGAAAAGAGGTTTCATTGGTTGCAGAAATCTTCTGCGTAGACGAAGATTCAATTTATGGATGGATAAGGAGATGGAAAGAAGAAAAGAACCTCTCAAACAAACCAAAGAGCGGAAGACCGCCTGCATTTGACGAGAGGGAGAAGAAAGACCTGAAGAAGTTAGTGGACGAGAACGATCCACAGTTACACAGAATAAACGCCTCCTTCTGGGACTGCGCTGAGTTGCACAAGTACTACTTATCAAGGGGCAAGAATATATCAGAAGACGCTATACGAAGAACCCTGATAGAGATGGGCGCACATTACGTCAAGGCGCAGTTTGAATACAAGGAAGCTGACCTGGATAAACAACGCAATTTTGCCTTGATGTTCTTTAACGACGTAAAGAGGCTGACAGATGGGATTGCGTTGTTATTTGAGGATGAGATGTCAACATGCACGACGCCCCACAAGGGATATGGATGGACTTTCCAGGATAGGCTCGTTATACAAACTCCGCAATCACACAAAGAAAGACTGAACACCTTTGGTGCAACAAACCCTATCGACGGAAAGAGCATACAGATGTCCAGCCATATTGCAAAGGCATCTGCGCTCATCATGTTCTTGGAGAAGATAATCAAGGTCTATGCAGAGAAAGACGAGATATGGATCTACCTCGACAACTGTGCCGTGCATAAATCAAAGTTGGTAAAAGAGTGGCTGAAGGCTCATCCGAAGGTTAGGATAAGGTGGATGCCCTCCTATTCCCCAAGTCTGAATCCGCAGGAAGCAATGTGGGGATACGGCAGGAAGAAGTTTCTGAACAACTGCGTCTTTGACAATGCAAGACAGCTTCGCATGAGGTTCAGTTGGTTTATCCGTCGGTTGGAACCAAGTGTAGTAAGGAGTGTTGCGTCGTTAATACCGATAGAGGCACTGTTGAGTTTTCAGGTATAGTCTACCGAATTACTTTTGCGGTTGGCTATATACCTGAGGATCCCATCCTTTTGGCTCTCGATATGCTTAGAAAGGGCGGGAAGAGCAAGACACTTAGATACCTGGACCTTGGCTGTGGCGAAGGCCTGGATGTTATACTAATGGCGAAGAAGGGTGCCGAGGCCGTTGGGATTGACTTCTCGGAAGTGGCAATAAAGAGAGCCAGGAGATTTGCAAGGAAGGAGAGAGTCGAGGCCGCATTCGTGCATGGGAACCCTCTGAGGAAGAAGATCGACGGCAGATTCGACATTGTAGCATCAAGGTTTGTCCTGCACACTATCAGAAATGTCTACCAGAAGAGGTTCGTAGAGACCATGATGGCCTACACAAAAGAGGGAGGATTTAACGTTCTAGTCTATCATACCACTTACGCGAACGGAAAGCTGATTGAGGGATTCCAATTGAACCTTGAGAGTTTTTACCTCAAGAAAGGATGGGGAGTGAGAGCTTCGAAGGAGGAGTTTTCCGGAAAGGGCTTCACCCACGGCAAGCCACTGCACTGGAAGTATGTAATTGCACAAAGGCCTTGATTCCTTCTTTCTATAGCCAACCGTAAAAGTAATTAGACCTGAAAGCTTAACAAGGATTCTATCTGAATCAGTGACGCGACACTCTTCACCATCTCAGGTTTGAGGCGTCTTACGAACCAACTCAG
>JAJYFQ010000006.1:0-8765 GCA_021785375.1 Microcaldota archaeon
AACGCTTCTTCTAGTAGCATCTGCAACAGATGCATCTTTACGATAGAGTTCTCTAATTTCGATAGCCAAAGCAAGTAAAGCTTTGTGTCTATCATTTAATCGATCAAGAACACTCGCATATTTTTTATCCAGGGGCTTTTCGTCGTGTTTGAAATCCAAATAATTTACTTTGTCTTCAACCGGTAATATGTTTACTTTAGTCCCGTTTACCTTATCTTTTTCAGCCTTTAGGACTTCAGTCAACTTATCTACTATCTCTTTTGCGTCTTTGCTGACAACGAATAAGTTTGTTGTGTTGTTTACCGTTTTGTTTATTGTGAGTGTACCGTTCTTAAATTCTTTTACAATCTCGCTGTCTTTAAAGTCAGGAGAGTCTATTTTGTTAAGCACATCTCTATGTGCTTCCACATCTTCTATTCTTATTGCCTTTTCCCCTTTCTTAAGATAGTCAAGAAGCTTTTGGAGATAATCAAGGGGATTAAGCATGGCTATCTCTCTCCCAGTTATTTGGTGGGTGTTATATTTAGCTCGTTTCTTCTAGCCAATTCTTCAGCAAGATCCCCAATGTTTCTGATAAGTATGTGAGATCCTGCCATAACGCCCTTTATATCATCAGGTTTGAGCTCAATACCACTTATCTTTACTCTCTGCTTTGTTTTCTCATCTACAAGGAACCCCTCTTTGTCAATCGAGTATCCTATCTTAACAAGTGTTTCTATCCTTGTTTTTTGATCGAAGTAGACCGTAAGCTCACCGCCCTTTATATCATTCCAAGAAGCTTCCTTGAACTGTTCCTTTGGCATGCCGACACCTTTTACATATAATTATAATAGAACTCTTATATAAAGAGTTCTACCGAAAACCCTAAAAAGCCTCTCCTTTGCCGAATAGCCCATAAGCTATGTATTTGGTGAAGCCGTAATAAGAATATTTCTGCCCTATGTTTTCGCCTCCCTCCTTCTCCTATACGCACCCACCACCTTCTTCCCATGCTCCGGATCCATCAGCTGCTTTCCCGCAGACTCGCCGAATGGCTCCTTCTCCATCGCGTCCTTCATTGCGATCGAGATGTCAATCGCCGCGCCACAGCGTGTGCAGTACATGGCGCTTACGAGGTTCTCCTGGCCGCATCTGGAGCATCTTCTTTCCGTCAGCCTGGACTCGGCCGGCTTCTCTGCCGGTTTCATCCCGTTTGCCCTGAGTATCGCATCGTCTATGTCCCTTCCGGAGAGGTGGACGTAGGTTGCAGCCATCTGGCTCGATCCGGTCCATCCGAAGAAGGCCTTGAGCTGCTGCTCGGTGAGTTTATTTGCGTAGTTCGAGGCCCTGGAGTGCCTGAAGAGGTGCGGATAGATGCGCTTCTGTATGCCTGCCCTCTTGCCAGCGCGCTGCACTATTCTCCTCACCACGTCAGTGTCAAGGAAGAGGTCCTTGTTTGACCATGTGCCTGCCGGCCTCCAGACCTGGTCATTGGGCTTGACGTCCACGGTCTCGAGATACCTTGCCAGGTACTTTGCGCTGAACGTTATCGGTATCCTCCTCATGCCCGTCTTGCCGTCAACCGTCACGTGGGCCAGCCCGCCTTCCAGGCCGATGTCCTTGGCCTTCAGGCCGATCAGCTCGCCGACCCTCATTCCCGTGTCGAATAGGAGTGCTATTATCGCGGCATCGCGCGGGTTCTTGGTGGCTGAGAGCATTCTCAGTATCTCGTCCTCGGAGAGTATGTCCGGAAGCTTCTTCTTGTACCTGTTGATCGAGGTCTTGATCCACGCGACCTGTTTTGGATAGTAGTAATCCTCTCCGGCCAGGTGCTTGTACAGGGACTTGATCACTACCTTGATGTTCTGCTTCGTGCTCGGCGAGTAGTCCGAGCCCTCTATCCTGCCGACGGCCTCTTCTATCTCGTCCTTGGTCGTCTTTGCGATCGATGCCTTCTTCGGCAGGTTGTCGATGAAGCTCGCAAGGCAGTACATGTTCTTCGATATGGTCCTCGGCGACGATCCCTTGGCCCTCATGAACCGGAGATACCTCTCGGCGACCTCGAAGTTCTCAGCAGAAGTGGCAGACTTTATCCTTTTCTCGACGTGAGCGATCTGCCTCTCCGACTCAGCATCCACCATGATTAGCTATTACAGGCAAACACATATAAGCATTTGTGTTGCTCCATTGAACACGAATGCGTATGGAGGCAAGGAGAATTGAACTCCTGTCTGCAGAATGTCAATCTGCCGTCCTGCCACTAGACTATGCCTCCATTTGCGAAAAGGATTCTCCGTCAATCTAGATAAATATATCGTCTCCGTCCTTTGCCACGATGGCGTTGTCGAAAACCGTCTTCGCGTCCGTCTCATGCTGCAGCGAGTTCTTGTACCTCGCGCTCAGGTGTATCAGCACGAGCTCCCTCGCGCCCGCCTTCTTCGCCACCTGCGCGGCCTCGAGCGCGGTAGAGTGCATCCTCTCCTTCGCGAGCCTCTTCTCCCTGTCCGCGTATGTTGCCTCGTGTACCAGAAGGTCCGCACCCCTTGCCGCTGTTACCGTCGCCCTCGCCGGCCTTGTGTCTGTCGCGTATACGATCTTCTTCCCCGACTTTATCCTTGTGACGTCGCCGAGCCTGACCAGCTTCCTCCCGACCCTGAGGCTTCCCTTCTTCTGCAGGGCCCCGTACATCTCTCCGACAAGGCCGAGCTTCCTGCACTTCTCCTCGATGAACTTCCTCTTGTCGTCTATCTTGAATGCGTATCCGTATGTCGCTATCGTGTGCTCGACCCTGAATGCGGTTACCGTGAAGTCCTTCCCCCTGTACACCTTTCCGGCCTTAATCCCCTTGACGTGGATGGGATAGCTGATCTTCGCATTGTCGAATGTTATGAGCCTGTTTATCACGCCCTGATAGCCCTGCGGTATGTAGATGTAGAGCGGCTCCTGCCTGCCGTTCAGCTCCATGGACCTGAGCAGGCCCGCAAGCCCTATGACGTGGTCTCCGTGGGCGTGGCTCAGGAATATAGCCCTTATCCTTGAGTGGTTGACCCCGTATTTCAGGATCTGCATCTGCGTGCCCTCGCCGCAGTCGAAGAGCAGCACGTTCCCGTCGTAAAAGAGGGAGACGCTCGTAAGGCTCCTGTTCTTTGTCGGCGATGCGCCCGCAGTTCCGAGCACCGTTACGCGTATCATCTTATCCCTCTATATCTATCTTTACTACCTTATTCTTTAAATCAAGTTCCTTTACCTTGAGATTTGGGAACCGCTTCCTGACCTCCTCAACCTCTGCCCTCCTGTTCTCCCTGAGATACCCGATGAGCGCGTTTATCTCTCCCATCATCTCGAAGATCTTGTGGCCCGCCTTCTGGTACTCATCGGATTCCTTCTCCAGCCTTGCCGCCAGTTCTTCCTGCTTCTTTATGTTCGCTTTCAACTCCTCTATCCTCTTCTCAGCGGCCTCGTTAGAGACCGTCGTCCTGTCCTCGGAGTGAAGTTCGTCAAGGAGCTCGCTTATCGTCTTGTACCTCTTCGCCGAGGCGCCCATCTGCTCGTACTTCCTTATCGGAAGTATCGCATAGTCGAGCACCTTCCCGCCGAGCGTGTAGAGGAGCGGTTCCGGCCTCTTCATCCTCTCGAGCAGGTCCGCGATGCCCTTGGCGATCCTCTCCGCATCCCTGTCGTTCTCGATCCTGCCCTTGGGGTTTATGCCTTCCCTGTTGAATACGTCCTCGAGGTAGAGCGGGCCTATGCCCACTCCCTTCGAGACCTCCGCCATCGCCTTCTTCTCCGCATTCGCGGCCTTCCTGACCTCAGCGAGCACGTCGGCGTAACCGGCGCTCCAGACCTCCCTTATTCCGGCCGATGGGGGAAAGTTGTACTTCGATCTAGGCGCTATCTTCCTGTCCTTGAACGTGACGCTCCTGTAGCACTGCTCGACAATGCCCATCTCGTTGAGAAGGATAATGTTCCCCTTGCCGAACATCTCGATTATAAGGCTGTAGTTGGAGCCCTTCGCGGATATCCCGATGACGATTATCCTGTCGGATCCGTGCTGCTCTATGCCTGTTACCCTTGCGTTCTCTATCCTCTTCCTTATTCCCATAGAGAAGTCGCTCGCCTCTCCGGCGCTCTCCGCGAGCACAGTCCTGTTGAACGTCACGAGGAGCTTGCAGTATATCATCGTGTTTCCCGACTCTGGGCTGTAAAAACCGAATCTGAACGAGTCGGGGCTGAGCTCGTAGAACTTCCTGATGAAGCCGTTCTCTATCGACGGTCTCAGCTCGTCGATCAGGGCGTGCAGCTCCAGGGAGGTTAACTCACGCACCCGCAACACCTTTACTTCCTGAGCTTCCTGGCCCCCTCCTCCTTGACTATCCTCGCAAAGAGGGACGTCTGCTTCTTTGCGTTCGATGCGCCCTCGATCGCCGTCCCTATCTGCACCGCGTCAGCCCCTGCCTTGAGTGTGGTTGAAAGCGAGTCGCCATTCCTTATGCCCCCAGCGACTATGTACGGCACGCTTGTGGCGCTCTTGACCGCGCGCACCATCTCCGGCGGGACCGGCCCCTCGCCGTGAAGCTGCGGGTTAGATCCAACGTCAGTTATTATGAATCGGTTGCCGAGGTACTGCCCCGCTAGCGCAAGAGCTGCCGCTATCCTGGGCTTGGCCCTTGGGACAAGGTTCGCGTCTCCGACCCATCCGACGGTCCCTCCGGGGGACACCACAATGTAACCTACGGAGAGCGGCTCGATGCCCATCTGGTTTATCATCGGAGCCGAGAGCACCTGAGCCTGCGTTATCCAGTACGGGTTTCTCGCGTTGAGCAGCGACATGAAGTAGAGCGCGTCGGCGTGCTTCGTCAGCGTAGCTATGTTTCCCGGGAAGAGCACGACCGGGGTGCCCGTCCTGTCCTTTATCCCCTTGGTGACGTTGTCAAGCAGCTCTCCCTGGGCGCCTATGCTCCCTCCGACAAGGACGATGTCCGCGCCTCCCTCGGCAGCGGCCACTCCCGTCCTGATGGCGGCGTCCTCGCTCCTGTAATCTACGGGGTCTATGAGCATGAAGAGCAGGGCTCCCTTCTCGCCAAGCCTCTCGTTTATGTAACGTTCAACCTTTCCTATCTTTATCGACATTTTCATCCCTTCTTAGCATTAAGCGTCATCTCCTCCTTCTCCCTGTATCCCTCCGCGAAGAGCCTGACGGTCTCCTCTGCGCCCATCTTCAGCGTCATCTCCGGCTCGAACCCAAGTTCGCTCCTTATCCTCTCCGTGCTCAGCACCCTGTTGCTGGTGAGGAAGCGCAGCTCGTCGCTGTCTATGTTCCTCGTCTTTGCCATCACGTTCATGACTATGCTGCTTATCTGCCTCGTAGGTTTCGGAACCTTCAGGAGGTCGGCGGCAAGGTCGAAGATGTACTTCTGCGTTCTGTTCTCGCCGTCACTGAGGTTGTATACCTTCTTGGCGCTCGCCCTCCTGTTCTCTATCGCCATCGCGAAGGCGCGGGCCGCGTCAGTCACGTGGATCAGCGCGAGATGGTTGTTGCCGCTGCCTATGAGGTACGCCCTGCCGTCCTTTATGAGCTTCAGCAGCTTGAAGAATGAGTTCTCGAAGCCCGGCCCGTACGCCGTGGCCACCCTGAAGATCGTGTAGTCCATCGGACCCGACTCATCCCGTATGACGTTCTCGGCTAGCATCTTGCTGTATCCGTACTTGTCCGTAGGCTGCATCGGCGAGTCCTCGGTGAGCTCCTCCTTCCTCACCCTTCCGTACACGTCAACGGTGCTGGGGAATATCAGCTGCTTTACGCCGCTCTCGACGCAGGCCTCCACCACCGTCCTTGTGCCTACGACGTTTGTCTCGAGAAGGCTTTCAGTGGTGTACCTATACTCGCTCACTATCGCCGCGAAGTGTATCACCGCGTCCGCTCCGTCGAGCGCCTCCCCGAGCACCTTCCTGTTGTTTATGTCGCCGAGGTAGGGTCTCGTTCCGGCCGGGAGGGTAAGGAGGTGCTCCTTGCTCTTTATTATTCCCCTGACGGCGTAACCCCTGTCCAGCAGCTGCTTCGCTACGAACCTGCCTATCCTTCCGCTCGCGCCGGTTATCGCCACAACCTTCTTAGATGCCATATCAGATACCACTCATCTCCTCTTTCTCGTCAAGGAACTTTCCGGCGAGGAACCTCATGTAGCCCTCGGGAACGTTGTTCATCGCGTAGGCGTGCCAGTCCTTCCCGAAGGGAAGGTAGACGCTGACCTTCGCCCCCTTCTTCATCATATTCTTCATTACCTTCCTGTCATCCCCGAGCCTGACCTCGAATATCACGGACTTCCTGGTCTTGGTCCCGCTGAGCAACCTCCTCGCAACATCCTTCGGCGTGGAGAGGAGTACCATCCCGTTCGCCTTTCCAGCGGCGCGCTCTATCGCCCCCGCATCGCTCGTCCTCTGCTCCCTGCCATCGTCCCCCTGGAAGATCGCCTTGACCGGCCTGGCCTCCTTGTGCTCCTTCATGAAGCCCGGAACGCTCTCGGCAGGCAGGGCGATCCCGAAGCCCCTGAAAGACTCGAAGCCCTTCATCCCGAATCCGGCCCCCTCCGGAAGCTCGGCCCAGATGAATATCCCGTGCTTGTTTCCCGTGCTTATTATGTCCCTGAGGTTCTCTTCGGCGGCGCCATCGTCCTGTCCGAGCCCCAGCTGCACAAGCGGGACCTGGACGCTGGCCGTGAGACCCCGCCTCGCCACCTGCCTTATGAGCTCCTGGTAAGTGGAGGTTATGTACTTCGCCTTGGGCTTCGAGGAGACCCCGCTGCTCAGGAACGTTATCGATGCGTGTATCTTCTTGCCGTTGAGCTCCCTCGCCTTCTCCAGCGCCGAGCTCATCGTCGTTCCCGAGACGTGCTTCTTGACAAGCCTGTACAGGATCTTCTCAACAAAAGACTCGTCTGCCAAATGCACCACTTGTAACCATTGATTAAGGTCCATCCTGCTTATTAACCTTAAGCACTGATGCTATAATAATACTGTACGCCAAGCCTTATAAGGCTTCAACAGCAACGATGATCTCATGCTCTTTTTATCAAGAAATAGTGGCACCGGAGGCCAGACGAAGGCCGATCCAGAAGACTTCGTGGTCGAGGAGATAACGGGCAAGGGCGTGACGCTCGAGAGGGACAGGAGGTACTCCGCATCCGACCTTGGCGAGAATGAGGTTCCGGAAGGCAGGTTCACCACGTTCGTGCTGCAGAAGAGGCAGTGGAACACCGTCCAGGCTGTGACCTCCATAGCAAAGGCCCTCGACCACGGGAAGAAGTCTGCAGGTTATGCCGGCACTAAGGACAGGAACGCGGTGACGGTGCAGCTTGCCAGCGTCTTCGGCGCAACCCCCGACCAGGTCATGGCATTGAGGATAAAGGACCTTGCGATAAACGGCGCGTGGAGAAGCAACGGCGTCGAGATGGGAAGCAACATAGGCAACGCGTTCAGGATCGCGATAAGCGATGCCGGCAAACCCGAAAATGCTGGCGAGACGATCGATGAGCTCAATGGGAAGATGCCGAACTACTTCGACAGGCAGAGGTTCGGATCGAGGCTCAACAACGCGAAGATAGGCCTGGAGATAATGCGCGGCAACTTCGAGAACGCGACCATGCTCTTCCTGACCGATACCACGGGGGAGAGGAACCAGGATGCCGTGGAGGCAAGGAAGCGCCTTGCAAGGGAGCGGGAGTTCGGCGATGCGCTCGCGTACTTTCCGCGCTACCTCAAGAACGAGAGGTACGTGCTGCAGCACCTTGGGGGGAATGGAAGGGACTATGCCGGCGCTCTCAGGAAACTCCCGCGCGGCATCTCGCTGATGTTCATACACGCTGTCCAGTCGCTCCTCTTCAATCTGGAGGTGGAGAACAGGATCGAGGAGCGGTACTTCGAGTCAGGGATCTGGTGCAGGTCGAACTTCTACGGCTTCCCCGAGTCAGGCGTCCCGATCCCAGAGAAGTCAGACTTCCCCCTCGCCCCGCTGATCGGGTATGAGACAAAGGAAGAGCACATGAGCGACAACGGGAGGGAGTCTCTGGAGGGCCTGGAGCTTACCAAGGACAGTTTCAAGATAAAAGGGATGCCGGAGCTCAGCATGCGCGGGGCATTCCGTCCGATCATAGCCCCTGTAAAGTCGCTCTCGGCTGGCGTCGATGGGGACAGGCTTCTGCTCTCCTTCTCGATACCCTCTGGGTCTTATGCGACGGTGATGGCCAACGAGATAACGAAGTCCGACAACTTTGAGCTGGGCGCACTTGCCTGACAACGCGCAATTGTGATTGTCTGATGCCTCGCGTTATGGGTGGACTGCTGCCGTAGACCTAGAAACCCGCGTACGCTCCGGGCAGTACCCTGTTCGTGTCCTCGATCCGCGCCTTGTCTGCTTCAGCAAGCAGGGCCCTCGCGCTGCGGTTCTCCGCGATCCCTATCATCTCAACACGCCTGGCGCGCTTCTCCTTTCCGTGCACGGCAAGCTCCCTCGCCGCATCGGAGAGCATGTGCACCGCATCCATCCTCTTGAGCGATGCTTCCTCCAGAAGTTCCCTCCTGTAGGCGGGCCTTATCCCGGCCAGCTTCATCGATTCCTCCCAGCGCGACCTGCTCGTTCCCACAACCGTCTACGCCACCCTCGTCACGAATTTCGGCCGCACTGACGAACAGCGCCGCACCGCCACCGCGCGCCTCGCCAGCCCCAACGACATCGTCGAACTCGGCACCATCGACATTCCCGACACCCGGCGGCGCTGATCGATCGCCCG
>JAJYFQ010000006.1:8775-17373 GCA_021785375.1 Microcaldota archaeon
TATCCTGCTCCTCTGTGAAGTTACCACTAAAATCCCTGATTGTTTAGACCTGATCTTAGGACCCTTTTATATGTTTGTTCGGTTTTGGACCACAACCATCTTCTGGGAATGGGTTTGTTATCCTATCTGTGCGCCGGGGTAGAGTTCTGGCACTTAGGGTCGATGCAGCGCATATATGCCTCTATGCCGAATTATATAAAGGCGGATACGAGGGTCATGCAAAATGGCGATTCTGGCGGTAAGGCCTCTTCCATCTATTTGCGTTTTGCCAGGAACTCCTCTGGTGTTAGTATTTTAATACTACCTTCTGGAATGAAGTCTCTCTTGTTGCGAGTAATAATGAATTCGCATTTACTTTTTATAGCCGAATTCAGTTGTATCGCATCCTCAAAGTCTGCCATCTTGCTCTCGAAGGCCTTGCTGATTATATTTGAATCTAGAGGCACGACTAAAAACCCTTTTGTAACTGTTCTCGACATCTTTTTGGCTATCTCTTCAGAAAATCTTTTTTCATTCAAGAACCACAATATGGGGATTGTAAGGGCAGAAACGCAGCCCCTAACCTTCTTTTCCCTGACGAGCTCTATGGCCTGTGCGGATGCTTCGAGTCCGTCGCGCTCTTCCAATAAGTCCATAAAGACATTGGCATCTATTAAAATCATATTTACTGCCTCTTTCTGGACACGTGTGCCTTTATGGCTTCGGCAATCACTCTCCTATCGTCTTCCACGTCGTTCTTTGGCAATACTCCTACCAGGTCTACCAATTCCTTGCTTATCCCCATCCCAAGCAGTTTCTGCTTCCTCCTTTCTAGGTCATCACCTTCTTGCCATGCCTCCTGCTCGCCAAGCAGCCTGTTTATTATCTCATCATAACTCTCCCGTTTGGCCAGTGCGCGCTTCCTCAGTCGCTCCCTTGTGCCTTTGTGCACCCTTAGTATGGTAACTTCTTCACGCTCCATCAAATCATCCATGTATATTTTATGTATATGTAGTGTATATTTATATGTCTTTCCTTGCCCCGGACTTTGGTTTCTCCGACGACAGAATGCTATATTTACGACGACAAAAAATCTGTGCGCCGGGGTAGGGATTTGAACCCTAACTTCCTTGCGGAAACCGGTTGCCTTGTCTGCATCACGAATCAGCTCTCGAAATGCAAATCTCGAGACCGGCGCGTTACCGGATTCTGCCACCCCGGCATAAGGTACTATTATCAAGCGCATCAATTATATTACTAACACCTATCAGGGAGTTGCACGAATCTGTCCCTCCAGGCAGCGCGGGCTTACAATACCAAAAGCCTAATAAGCAAAGGGCACCGTATTAAATAGGGTTAATAGGCAAAGTGACAGGCGAGACGATGATGGACATCTTGAAGGACTACAGAGTACGGCTTATCTCGATAGTGCTATTCATGGTCCTGACTGCGCTCGGCCTCCTCTTTTCCGTGTACCTCTTCATGGACTCAGCCTCGCCTTACACGTACATGGTGGCATCGCTCTTCCTGATCCTCACGCTCATCTCAGGATTCTTCAACATAACCACGTCGTACTGGTACTACCGCTCTTACTTCTACGACAAGTACCTATCCAAGATACAGAAGTCGCTCAAGCCTGTCAGGAGGTTCCCGAGCGTTGCAATTGCAATGCCTGTGTTCAACGAGAATCCCGAGACCGTGAAGAAGAACATGCTGCGAATGCGCTACATGAATTATCCAAAGTCAAAGCTGAGGTGCTATCTCCTCGACGACTCGACCGATCCGGAGATAGCTGGGGAACTGGAGAGGTTCTGCAGCAGAAACGGCGTGGTATACCTGCACAGGTCGGACCGGAAGGGATTCAAGGCCGGTGCACTGAACAACATGCTGAAGCACTCGAAGGAGGAGTTTGTCGCGATCTTCGACTACGATGAGTACCTGACGGACCCTAACTTCATAATGGACACGCTGCCGTACTTCGATGACAAGAGGATGTCGTACATACAGACCGAGAAGAGCTACTCGAAGGGAACCATCTTCTCTGACAGTATAAACCTCTTCGATGCGTTCTTCTTCAGGTTCATACAGCCCGCGAGGGCCCTGGACAACACCGCGATCTTCTCGGGATCGTGTGGGATAATAAAGAGGTCGGCCCTTGACGTGATAGGCGGATTCCCGGAGTACATAATAGAGGACACGTTCTTCAGCTTCGAATCCGACATGAACGAGTACAGGAGCCTATACCTGCCGAAGATCTACGCGCTGGGGAAGCCCATAAAGAAGTTCAGTGAGCTAGCGAAGCAGCAGTGGCGGTACAACTACGGCGACACGCAGTTCCTGAAGTACTTTGCCTCTAATGGCAGCAGATCCGGCGAGAGGAAGTCCCTCTCCCCAATGTCAACGATCGACTACATAAGCCACGGGTTCGGCCTGAACTACATCTCCGGGATACTGCTCCTCTTCACCATCGCCTCGATACTCATAGTCTTTTCCTCGTTCCCGATAGCGCACTTCTCGCTGAGCAACATACTCGTAACAAAGAACATCAACCTACAGCTGGAGATCCTCGGTTTCACCGTATTCTTCATATCGCTGGTGATGCCGATAATGCTTACAAAGCTCTACTTCAACTCTGCAAGGAAGGGGCTCATGGTCTTCATCATCAACTTCGCCCTCGCGTTCGTGAGGACGAAGGCGGGGCTCAGCGCGTTCCTCAATCTCAGCCCGAAGCTGAAGTGGGTCAGGCCAAAGGACGGCAGGAGGTGGAACATAACCCATGCGATCAAGAACTCTACGCTCGAGACGGTCTTCGCGGCGGTGCTGCTGGTGCTCGGCGCGAGCGCCCTGGTAGTCGACAACTTCTTCGGGGGCATGTGGCTGCTCTGGTATGGGATACTCTACAGCTCCACGCTATACTTCTTCTACAAATACGGTTAGTCTATGATATACTTCAAGGCCCACGAAACGGACAAGGGAATGATCATCGCGATGTGCGACGAGGAGCTTCTCGGCAGGGCCTTCTCCGAGGGGAAGAGGGAGCTGGACCTCAAGAAGTACGCGGAGTTCTACAACGGAGAGCTGGTAACGGAGCAGGAGGCGAAGGCAAGGATAAAGGATGACCTGTACACGGCAAACATAGTGGGCAAGAGATCCGTAGAGATATTTATCGAGAAGGGCCTGGCCCAGAAGTCTGACGTAATAACCGTACAGAAGGTTCCGTTCATCCAGGTCTTCAAGATGATATGACCCGGCTTGCGCTAGACCCTAAAGTTCCTGAAGCTGTGTTATATGCTTCTTGAGCCTCTCCTTATCCGTCCAAAATCCGATCTCCTGCTTGTATCGCTGTCCCTGAGCGCCCTTGCCTCCTTTGCTGCCTGGAAGCTGTCGAATGTCGCCTTCAGCTCCGCCGCGCGCTGATCCGCTGTTCTCTGCACTTCAGTCCTGGGTGTATCTATCCTTTCAGATTTTTGTGTCTCCATAATGTCGCCTGTTCAAAAGTAAGAGAGTCTATGTGGGTATGCTTATTTAAACGTTATCTCCAAGACGTTCGCTGCCGGATGCTAGCCTGCGTTTACCGTGGACGCGAAGTAGACGACGCAGTAGTTGTCGGACAGGCCGCAGCTTATCGTTCCTTCCATGAAGTAGAGGGCGCAGACGCCCTCCCTTCCGGAGTAGATGCCATTGTACTGCATGGCAACGTCAGCGGCATACTGCCGGTTGACGCAGATGAACTGATCTGGATTGTTGTTGTCGCAGGGTGCTATCTGTTCCTTCTCGCACTGCGACACGGAGGTCGAGTAGAACACGGTCTTGTTGAGCACGAATCCGCTCTGGGCCGAGTTGTTGAGCTCCTGCGTCAGGTTGACTGCAAGCTCTCCCTGCGCGGCGATGGAGGTCGTGGTGTTGCTGCCGGGAATGAGCGGAGGCACCTGTGCGTGCGTGTTAATGTACGCAAAGTAGATCACTATAAGCGCCACAACGACCCCTGCAGTGACTACTCCCAATAGCTTTCCATCCACGCCGGCCATGTATGCATTACCCGATCAAGCAATATAAATCATGGCGTCAGGCAAAGGCTTCCAGAAACGCCCTTGGGTTCAGTATGGGATTCCTCTAAACTGCTTTAGCTCAAGAAGATGAGAGTCACCCGATACTATGAAGTCCGCTCTCCCCTCCCCTGCACACTCGAGTATCATATTGTCCGAAGAATCATCTCTTACTATGTCTAATTTCTCCTTCGGCCTTATGAAAAGGGCATTATCGAAGACGAAAGATCTCATCCTGTCTCTGTCTTCGATATCAAAGCCAAACTTGTCGTATTCTATTACCCTGCAGAACTCATCAAACTGGTCGTAAGATATGACAAATATGAACTCCTTTGCATAGGCCTCGCTTAATATCGTGTAAGGATTTCCAAACCAGTTCAGTCCTGGGATTAGGATATTTGTGTCTATAAATACTCTTGTCAATGCCGATATCGTATGCCACACCTTTGATGGGTTGGCACCTAGACGGAACCGGTCTTCGCTTTGCGGGCCCAGGCTATTGCATCTTCCACGTCCTTGTGCGTTATCCCGTGCTTCTTGACGTGTGCGCGAATGTCCTTGGTAAGGGCCTCGAACTCCTCCCTCGGATTAGGCATCTGCACCTTCTTGAATATAATACCATCCTTTATCTCGAAGGCAAGGAACCTGTCGCTGGGATTGAGCTTCTCCTTCTTACGTATCTTGTACGGCACGACGAGCTGGCCCTTTGGCGACATCTTGACAAGCTCCTCCGCGACATCCACTGGCATGCTATCAGTAAAATAGTTAAACTGTTAAACTATTAAATGTTACCACAGGTCACTTTAGCTATGAATGTTGTTAAGAGTACTACTCTTCAGACAAATTAGTTGTGCCAAAAGATTTATTAGAAAGAGACGTAAGATAATAGTATGGAGCAAGATAACGTAAATCAGGTAAATAATGTACCGGTAAAGAAGACAAATCCACTTATTATAATTTGTGCAGTCGCTATCACACTGATAGCAGTCTACTTGTTCTTACAGCCTAAGCAGTCTGTATCCAATTCAACTTATAATTATTTTTTTAATTCATCTCGGATCTCGGCTACAAATAAAACAGGTCCATTTTTAACATATAATCAGTCAAAACTACTTCTTCAAACCAATAAATCTGCAAATGTATCATACGATGAATATTATGCCCCATCCAAGAATATCAGTTACCCCTATTATCCTACGGCTAGTAGTCCTAATGTCTTTATAAGCTCCTCTTGGACTCTTCCATTTTATTATAATATGACGGGGTTATGGAATGTGGTGAGTTCTGGATCCAGCAACCAAACTGGCCCTCATTATTACTTGGAAGAATCGGTCTTAGGGGTAAATAACGGCACCAACACCAAGCAAAATCTTAACACCTCGTGTTCTTATGCAATTAGATTTGAGGCAGAAGACATAAACGGTGAGACAGGCTACGGAATAGGAAATCCAAAAGTCATCTCTATATCAAATCAGACGGGCACAGAAAACGGCATGAATTTCACCCTTACTGTTTTTGGAATTAAGAATGCACCTTTAGGCAGCTCGGGTTCTGATGTTTTAACCAACCAAACTTTGGTCTGTGGGATTAAAGGGAATAAAGTCGTTGTTGTCTCCACAAGTGTATCAAGTCAGTATGGCAACATGACTTCGGTCGGATCGATAAATCAAACAGCTCTGATAAATTATATATCATCAGATTTAGGTTGAGTGAAAGTGTACTGATAAAATCTAATCCTAAGCCCCTAATGGGGCTTGTTGCTAAAGTCTACTTCTATTGCAAAATTATAAATCGTGTTGCATAAGTCGATATTCTTACGCAGATGCTAAGAGTGTTAAGGCGGCGATAATCTCTAGCAATATTAATTGAGGTATTTCATCCTTATTAAGAATATTTACTGTATGATCCTCATTACCTGTAAAGAGTTCCTTCGCTTTGCTCGAAATATTTTGTGAGAAAGATGATTTTATTTCTGCAATCTTATTGTTATCTTTGTCCATTATAGCCCAGTAAGTTCCTGTAGCCATAGTTTTCAAATGCGTAAGGTCTACTTTGGCTATTAAAGTATCTTTTGGATCCACAATGTCGAAAATCCATGTAAGTGGCCGGCTGACTATGGCTATCGGTTGTTCAGTGCCTGTTTCATAAAAATACAATGGTTTATTAGCGAGCAGTGTTTGCCTGAAAGAACCGATCGCCTTTCCTTCAGTGTCAAATATTGTATAAGTTGTTCGTAGATACCCTTGTCCTGTAATACTAAATACGACTTTACCGTACTCATCTTTAAACAGAACTTGTTTTGCCTCCTTGGTGATCGTATAAGTATTCTGAAGTGACAATGTCATAATACTAAAACAAAAGTTTTACTTATAAACCTTTGCAACTATGGTGGCGTCGTAGCTAGTTTCTAAGGCAGTAACCCTTGCCTTAAGATACCGACAGATCCGAAGAAGGTATATAAACCTATTTATCCCTAACTATAGGTTTGGTGCTTCTGTGGTCACCTTCAGCATGTAGAGGCTTATTTTCGAAAGCTCCACGCTTGATGACGAAAGAAATACATTGGTTATAGCCAATGCGCTCTCTGTGTGCCGACCACTGATACTACGTGAGATTGCGTTGATGCAATTGATTTGAGGAGAAGTCAAGGCTTGAAACAGAAATTTTAAAGCCACCTAGGGGATGGCTTGGCTCTAGTAACGACGAAGGTCGTGGCAAGCTGCGATAAGCCGAGGGTAGGCGCATGTCAGCCTTTGAACCTCGGGTTACCGAATTGCGCGCCATGAATAGTGGCGCGCGTACACGCGGGGAATTGAAATGACTTAGTACCCGCAGGAGAAGAAAGCATACGCGATTCCGCAAGTAAAACGATTGAAAGCGGAACAGGGCAACCTGAATCCTGATAAGCGATTGTCAGGAGATGTGGGGCAGTTTTTAAGCTCGCGCACTAGCTGAACGTTCTGGAAAGAACGGCCAGAGAGAGTGACAGCCTCGTAAGCGGAGAGGCGCGAGTTGTACTGCAGATGAGTAGTTGGGCTTGAGAATGTCTAACGAATACGGGGGCATTAAACCCCAACCCTAAATATTGACTAGAGACCGATAGCGCACAAGTAGCGAGAGCGAAAGCTGAAAAGAACCCACGCGTGTGGGATTGAAAAGATCTGAAACTAGGTGGTTACGAGAACGCACGGCACGGAAGGAATGTGCTTCCCAGAAGAGAAGATTCGAAAGGATCCATCGATGGGAAGTGAACAGTGTCGTGCATTTCTTCTCGAAGCAAGAGCCAGGGAGTGCATATGAGTGGCAAGCATAAAAGCATAGTGAAAGCGAAGGCGCGCACGCAAGGAGGCGCCGGGCATGAAAATGCCTGAGTCACCCATATTCGACCCGAAGCCATTGTGATCTACTCGCGGCCAGGACGAAGTCGAGTTTACACTCGATGGAGGTCCGCAACCAATCCTGGTATATCCGACTGGGTGAGCTGCGTTTAGGGGCGATAGACCACTCGAACATGGCAATAGCGGGTCCCCTCTGAAGTATCTTTAGGATAGCCCAAGGCGAGCTTGCACATGAGGTAGAGCGACCGATTTGAAGTTATGGGGCCGAAAGGCCCCGTCTTCTCGTCAAACTCCGAATGCATGTGCTGCGTAGACCCTTGGAGTCGGCGATGTTGGGTAAGCTAGCATCGCGATGCTGTAAAGACAGTTTCTGTGGTTAAGGTCCCAAAATCCTAGTTGAGTGTATCGAAGGACGGTATGGTCATAGACAGTCGGGAGGTAGGCTCAGAAGCAGCCATCCTTTAAAAAACGCGTAATAGCGTACCGATTAAGATCGTATCTGCCGAAGATGGACGGGGCTAAGCTAGGTACCGAAACCACAGCGCAGAGATGCGGGTAAGAGGGCGTGCTATACGGCTAGAAGTCGGGTCCTGCGATCCGATGGACTGTATAGCAGTGAAAATCCTGGTGTAAGTAACAGCAAATAATGGTGAAAATCCATTACGCCGGAAGCACAAGGTTTTCCTTGTAATAATTGTTAGCTGGGAGTTAGCCGATCCTAAGCCGGGAGCCAATCACTACCCGGCAAAAGGGAAGCATGTTAATATCCATGCGCCTAGTGTGTAGGTGTGGCAACACAAGGCGGATTTCTGACGTTTGGGGATAGGCCTGTAAACAGGAGCAGATGGCTGCAGAGTCTCGTTATGAGGAGAAGCAGCTAAATGATCTGACAATGCCCGAATTCCTGAGCCAGTGAAAAGGAAATCCGCAGCGATCACATTAGCTCGTACCTAGATCTAGTACAAGTGCTGCTGGCTGAAAAGGCCAAGGCGTGCCGGGAGAACCAAGGTTAGGGAAATCGGCAAGATAGTGGCGAATGTTTTCTATAAGCCATGTCTGCGCCTGGTAGGTGCAGATATCATTTACTCGGGGGGAGCGACTGTTTATCAAAAACACAACTCACCGCAAAGCCGTAAGGCTTAGTACAGTGGGTGACGCCTGCTCACCGCTAGTACGCGAAACTCCAATTCAACGGAACTAAGCGCTAGCAAAGAGCGGGAGTAACTCTGACTCTC
>JAJYFQ010000072.1 GCA_021785375.1 Microcaldota archaeon
ATGTAGAGGCTTATCGGCATGACCGAGAATGCCGTCACTGTCTGCGAGTTAACCTGTGTGGCGTACGTCGCGTTTATGCTGAGTCCGTATACCCCTGAGTTTATCTTGCTCGGTATGTGCAGCCTGTACGTGAAGTAGAATCCTCCCCCGTAGAGTCCGGTGCCCATCGTGCTCACTATCTGCGTGTTGATGGGCGAGTAGTTCAGGAGCGGGTACGGCCCGTTGAGCCCGAAGTTCACGTTTGTCAGAGAGGTGGAATAGCCGTTGTAGAGCTGGAACGCTATGACCACGTTGCTTCCAGGGGTTACCGGCTGGGGCAGTATCGAGAGGTTGGAGATTGAGAGTGCCTGGTCCGCCACCGATGCGCTTGCCGTCTGTGCGCCAACCGCCGCGGCGGGCGCCAGGGCTGCCAGGAGCAAAAGCATCCATACGGTCCCAATGTTCCTCGTTTCCATAAAGTTCTTCATCAATTCACCAATTATGATCATACACCTTTATCATACTAATCCAGGGTCGACTTGAACATCCTCATGCTGATGAAGAGGAAGACAAGGCCGATCCCTGTCAGGAGTGCAAGGTCGAAGACGAGCTCGTTGAACGGTATGAATCCCTGCATCATCACCCCTCTTGTTATCTGTGTCGCGTACGTGAGCGGGTCTATCGTGGTGACGGGAAGTATCCATGATGGAAGGCTGGCTATTGGGGTTATGCCTCCTGCGGCGTACCATAGCGGAAGCCCTATTGCCTGTGAGAAGATCGCATACGCGTCGACCCTCTTGACCCTCGAGGCTATTATCATCGCAAGCCCCACGAAGCCTATGGTCACGAGGAATGCGACGACTATGAGCCACACGACCCCTATGGTGCCCATGGCCACTCCTGCGCCGAACGCGATTCCTATCGCCAGCGCTATGAGCGCTGAGAACGCCCCCTGCACCCCGCTTGATATGACCCTTCCGATTATTATCGCGTTCTTGTTTATTGGCGTTATGAGGAAGGCCTTGAGGTTTCCCATCTGCCTGTCGGTTATCATGGAGAGACCCCCGGCAAAGAGCGCGCTGAATATGACGACCATCGGTATGATTCCTGCGGCGAGGAAGGTCTTGTAGCTGCTCTGGCCCGCGTACACCGCATCAGACTGCACCATCGAGACCGGGACGGTCTGTGGCTTCGGCGCGACAAGGCCGCTGGCCTGCACCGCAGTGGCGTTCACTACCGGAAGGAGCGCGGCAACCACGCTCACCTGCGTGTTGCTGTAGTAGACCTGTACGCCCTTCACCCCTGGCGAGAGAGTCGGATATGTTGGCAGGATCACTATTATGGCCTGCACCTGGCCCGTCTGGAGCATCTGCAGAGCGTTCTGCTGGTTCGTCACGGTGACCAGATTCACGTCGTTGTTGATCTGAAGGTCGTTTATGAAAGCCAGCGACTGCGGGTTGTTAGCATAGTTGACTATCGCAACGGGGGTGTTCTTGTACGTCGTGTTTATGTTGCCGAATATGAGTATTATGAAGAGAGGGAAGATGGCCGACCTTACGATGTTGGTCCTAAGGTTCGCCTTGAATATCAGCATCTCCCTGGTAAAGAGCGTGTACGAATCGCTTAAGAGTCCCATCTCATCTCCTCCCTGACATCCCCCTGAATATGTTGGAGCGCGCGCTCACCGCATCGTTGCTGGCCGTATCCCTCATCCCTGCCCCTGTCAGCTTGATGAAGACGTCGTCGAGGGTCGGAAGGTGGAGGCTAACCGAGGCCACATCCAGCTTCTTCCTGTCAAGGGCTCCGGTTATGCTTGTAAGTATGTCGATCCTGTTCTCCTCGATGACCGTGGTGATCCTGTCGCCCTTCACCTCTGCGGCGAGCCTGAAGTGGCTCTTCAGGAGCGCGGCTATGGCGGGGGCCTTCGCCGGATCCTCTGCTATCAGCTCAAGTATCCTTCCCTTGCCGACTATCCTCTTCAGCTCGGTGGGGGTTCCTATCGCCTTTATGCTTCCGTGGTCTATGATCGCTATCCTGTCGCAGAGAACATCGGCTTCCTCAAGGTACTGGGTGGTGAGTATCACCGTCACCCCGTTCCTGTTGAGTTCCTTTATCCGGGTCCACATGCCCGACCTGTTCTGGACGTCGAGCCCTGTCGTTGGTTCATCGAGCACCAGTATCTTCGGCTGCTGTATCATCGACTTTACGAGCTCGAGCCTTCTCTGCATCCCACCCGAGAAGGTTCCCGCCTGCTTGTCGGCGAAATCTACAAGGTCGGCCTCCTGCAGCGCCAGCTCTATCCGTGAGTCTACCTCGTCCTTCGGCACGTGGTACAGGTCTGCGAAGATCCTGAGGTTCTGCCTCGCCGTCAGGTCCCCTTCGACGACCGTCTCCTGCGTCATCAGCCCGAGCAGGCTCTTCACATTCGCACCGTGCCTCCTCATCTCCATTCCGTTTATCAGTATTGTTCCTGAAGTCGGGGTGAGGAGCCCGAGTATCATGTTTATCGTCGTGGTCTTCCCAGCGCCGTTCGGCCCCAGGATCCCGAAGATCTCGCCCTGCTTTATGCTGAGGTTTATGCCGCCAACCGCGGTAAAGTCGCCGAACTTCTTGACCAGGCGCGTTATCTCGACAGCAGCGGCATGGTCACTCATTGAACTCCTCCTTTATCAGCTTCTTGAAGTCGCTTATCGTGCGCCTTATTATCTTGTCCTTGTTCCTCACCACGTCGGCTCCGTTGGAGGTTACCGTGTACATCTTCTGCAGTTTTCCCCCCGTAACCTTTGCGCTGCCCTTTATGTAGCCGTCCTTCTCGAGCGACGCCGTTATGTTGTAGACGTCGCTCTTGTTCACGAACCTGCCGAGGAACGGATGCCCCTTTATGCACCTGAGGAGCGCGTAAGGATAGGTCCTGCTCTTCTTTATCTGGCTCAGTATAACCAGCTTCGCTATGCCCCTCGCCATGTCCCTGTCGATCCCTATCCCGTGCATCTCAGGCTTTTCCATTTCCTCCACTGGTTTAATTTTAAACTATTCTAATTCTACACCAAATAAGTATATAAACGTTGATCGGAGCTCCTGCTACTAAAGGGTTATAAGGATCATGCAATATAGAATACAAAGATATCCGGGTTAATTCTTTTGGCATCGAGTGCTTCTCATGATAGACTACAGGGAGATAGAGAAGAAGTGGCAGGCCGAATGGGAGGCCGCGAGGCTCTTCGAGGGCGAGGTGAACGGCTCCAAGGAGCCGTACATGGTGACCGCCGCGTTCCCGTACGTCAACGCCCCGCAGCACATAGGACACATACGGACCTACGGAACGGCCGATGTGCTTGCACGGTACAAGCGCATGCGCGGGTTCAACGTGCTCTACCCGATGGGGTTCCACGCCACGGGAACGCCGATACTCGGATTCGCGAAGAGGCTCCGCAACAAGGACCAGGACCTCATCAAGGAGCTCAAGATGTTCCACATACCCGACGGGGAGATAGCGAAGATGACGGATCCGCTCTACATCGCAAACTACTTCATAAAGGAGATCGAGAAGGGGATGCACCTCGCGGGGTACAGCATCGATTGGAGAAGGAAGATGGTCTCTATAGACCCGATATTCAGCAAGATGATAGAGTGGCAGATCGGCATCCTCGACTCGAAAGGGTATCTTACCAAAGGGAAGCATCCGGTCGGCTGGTGCCCGAACGAGAACAATGCCGTGGGGATGCACGACACAAAGCATGACGTTGAGCCGGAGATCGACAAGGAGACCGTAATAAGGTTCAAGCTCGACTGGGAGGATGCGTACCTGCTCTGCACGACTTACAGACCGGAGACGATATTCGGAGTTACTAACGTCTTCGTGAATCCGTCGACGACCTACGTGCGGTGCAGGATCGAGGGAAATCCCGGGGATTTCTATGTCTCTAAAGCTGCGGCCGATGCGCTGAAGTACCAGCTCAGGATCACTCCAACCGCGGAGGTCTCGGGGAAGGAATTGCTCTCAAAGGTCTGCATAAACCCGATAACAAAGGCAAAGGTGCCCGTGCTGCCTGGATTTTTCGTAAAGGAGGCCGTAGGCACCGGTATCGTGATGAGCGTGCCCGCGCATGCTCCGTTCGATTACGCCGCTGTCGAGAGGCTCAGAGCGGAAGGGAACTCCATTGCCGCAGGAATAAAGCCGATAAAGGTCATAGACGTCGAGATAGGGAAGTCGATTCAGAAGAAGGGCGATAAGCCGGAATCAGAGATCCCGGCCATATCCTACCTGTCGCTATTTGCGGCCGATGCAAACTCCTCTCCGGAACTGATCGAGCAGGCGACAAAGCTCGAGTACAAGGAGGAGTCGCACTGGGGAAAGATGATAGTAAAAGGATATGAGGGGATGAACGAGCCCGATGCGAGGGAGAAGGCGAAGGCAGAACTCGCTTCCGGAAACAATGGGTTCGAGATATACGTGCTTACGAACAGCCCGGTGTACTGCAGGTGCGGTTTCGGGGTCGTGGTCAAGGTTGTCGAGGACCAATGGTTCATCAACTACGGAAACAAGGAGTGGAAGGGCACCGTCTCAGAGGCGTTCTCCAAGACGGGAGTGCTACCCGAGAAGAGCAGGAGGGCGTTCGAGTCGGCCATAGGGTGGATAGACCTGCGCGCCGTTGCAAGGGCCGAGGGACTGGGAACGAAGTTCCCGATAGACAAGACGAAGATCATAGAGTCGCTCTCCGACTCGACGATCTACATGTCACTGTACACTATAATAAACCTGATAAGGGACGTCGACCCAAAAATGCTCAAGCCGGAGTTCTTCGACTACGTCTATCTC
>JAJYFQ010000073.1 GCA_021785375.1 Microcaldota archaeon
TGCAGGTGCTACGCTCATGAGGAGCGGAGCTCCGGTAGCTGAATGCAGTAGTCCCACAGCACCTTGTCGTGCCTAAGCGCCATGTCCTGCTTGAAGCACCCTTGCAGAAACCGGCGAAGCTTACCTACCCGCCCTCAGGTACAAAATGCGAGAGCCGCATTATCATCTCAGGACATGTCTATGCACGGCTCCAAATGTCGCTTGGCATGCCAAAGGAGCAGCTGCCGGCTCACGGAGCGCTGCCTTCATCATATCGATAAACGTTCCTGCTATCGAATCATTAACTTACACTGGCTATTACCAGATATTTAACGAGAAGCAGCTGAAGAGGTAGAGCGGTATTTAATCCATGAACTGCTCAGGCTTCGGCGGCTCTTCCGGCTGGCCCTTCCTCTTCCTTATCTCCCTTACGACCTTGTCCTTTAGTGTGGCGGGCAACGGCTCGAAACCCGCGAACTCCGTCGTCCAGAGCGCCCTTCCCTGCGTCTGGCCCCTTATATCATTTGAAAAGCCCTTGATTATCTCTGCGACAGGCATCTTCGCCGCAATCGTGACCTGTTCCCTGTCCTGTGTTATGTTCTGGACAACTCCCCTCTTCCCCTGCAGAAGCGTTATTATGTCCGACATGTAGTCCTGCGGCATGTTGACGGTGAGGACCTGCTTCGGCTCCATGAGGTTGACTCCCGCAGTGAGCATTCCGGCGTAAACGGCATTCCTCATTGCAGGTATTATCTGCGCAGGACCCCTGTGCACAGGGTCCTCGTGGATTGTTGCGTCTACTATGCTTGCCATGACTCCATAGACCTTCTCCCTCGCAAGAGGGCCATCCTTCGTCGCCTCCTTGAATCCGTCGATGAGCAGCTCCATTACCTCATTGAGGTACTGGACTCCCTTTGACGCGTCAACCAGCATGCACTTGTTCGCTGCAATTACTACTCCCTTCGCCGTCGGCCTGTCAAGGCCAGCCTTTATCATCGCCTCTATTGCTGCCTGCCCCTTCGGCTTTCCGTCCTTGATGGTGCCATTCTCCATCGCTTCTACAACACCCTTCGGGAGCGGCTCTATCATAACATAGAACTTTGAGTGCTTGTTCGGCGATTTTCCTTCTATAGGGCCCACCTTCTTGTCTATCGTCTCCTGATAGATGACAATCGGCTCGCTTGTTATGATTGGAATCTTGTACTCGTCCCTTAGCTTTGTCTCTATGACTTCCAGATGCAGCTCTCCCATTCCGCTTAGGAGGTATTCTCCGGTATCCTGATTTATCTGCACCTCCACCCCGAACTCCGTCTTCTTTATCTTGATAAGCGCCTCTATCAGCTTCGTCGTGTCCCTCGAATCCTTCGCCTCGATCGCCTTTGTCACCACCGGCTTCGAGTAGTGTGTGATCTGCTCGAACGACTCCACTGTTTCTTCGCTTATTGTATCCCCAACGCCAACATCCCTCATTCCTATGAGGGCAGCGATGTTTCCCGCAGGGATCTGGTCCACTATGACCCTGTCCGGACCCATGAATATCCCTACCTGCTGCAGCCTCTGCGTCTCATTCCTTCCAGAAACGTTGAACTCCATGCCCTTCTTTATCGAACCGGAGAAAACTCTTGCAATCGCCACCTCGCCACTTCTTTGGTCGTAGTTTATCCCGAATACAACCGCGACCGTCTTCGCCTTCATATCAACTGCAAGCATGCTCTTTCCCGCCTCGCTCTGCAGGTCGCCGTGCCATAGGTGGGGTATCCTGTATTTCTGCGCCTCTCTTGGGCTGGGCAGGTGCTCGATTATCATCGTGAGCGTCGTCTCGTCGATAGGAGCGACCTCCTGCAACGTCTTCATGTCCTGCTTCTCCGTGAGCTCGTATATTCTCTTGAAGCCTGTGTTGTACTTCTGCATCGTCTTTAGCGACGTCGCCCACTTGTCGGCCGCGGACCCGATTGCAACGCTGCCTCTCTCTACACTGACCTTCCACTTCTCGGCGAATTCCTCTGGAGCATACTGCTCTATGAGCCTGTTCACGTTGTTGATTAGCTCTCCGAGCCTTGCCTGCGCCTGATCTGGAGTTAGCCTCAACTCAGTGAGCAGCCTGTCTGTCTTGTTTATGAAGAGAACGGGCTTGGCCTTCTCCTTCATCGACTGCCTAAGCACGGTTTCCGTCTGCGGCATTATTCCCTCTACTGGGTCGACGACAAGGATTACTCCGTCGACAGCCCTCATAGACCTGGTGACGTGACCGCCGAAGTCCACGTGGCCTGGAGTATCGATGAGGTTTACTATGTACTCCTTTCCTTCATAAGTGAATCCGAGAGAGATCGCTGCTGACTTGATTGTCATCCTCCTGTCCTTCTCTATTGCCTCGTAGTTCGTGTAGAGGACGTCTCCTGCTACCTGCTTCGATATCAGGCCTGCCTTTGCGAGAAGTGAATCTGTGAGCGTGGTCTTGCCGTGGTGCACGTGCGCGATTATCGCCACATTCCTTATCTGGTCGATATTGCCCATTATCTTCGTTATTTCCTCGACGACCATTTCCTTTCGTGCCATAGGCTACCACTATAAAAAATATACTTACTTCGCACTCCTCGCCATGCGCTCTATCTCGTTCTTCCTCTTTATCGCATAGCTGGTTATGTCGTTCCTTGCTGCAAGGATTATCTCCGATGCGAGCGTGCTGGTTATGTCGCGCTTGTTTTTGAATGAGCCGACGATTGCAGCCATAGAGAGGTTCCTTATCGCGATGTCAAGCCTCCTGCTGGCGCTTACGTCGACTGGAACATTGGATATTATACCGCCATACCTTACTCTAGTTGTGTCCTCGATGGGAGCAGCGTTCTCAAGCGCATTGATGAATACTTGGAGAGGGTTCTTCCCTGTCTGCTTCGCAACCATCCCGAAAGCCTCCTCTATCGTCCGCATGACTGTTATCTTCTTCCCCTGAAGCCTGCCCTTTGTCCTTATTACCTTTCCAGAAACCTTGCCGCCTGTGCCTCCCCTCATCATGTCGTTCGCAAGCCTCTCCACTATGTTGAGGGTCGCCTTGGAGAACTTCTTCTTGCTGGTCCTCCTGAAGCTCTCCGGGTATACCATAGGCCTTAGGTTCACATAGTTCCTAAGGCTCGGGTCAAGTATGTCGACATCATAGCTGTACTTGTTGAAAAGCAGTATCTGCACCTTCGGTCCTATCGCAATCGATTCGTCGGATGGCGGCACTGCCTTCGCCGTCCTCTTCCGCGGCTTCTTTGCCTCAATTGGCTGCGCTTCTGCCGAGGGCGCTGGCTGTTGCTGGGCTGCAGCTTCCTTCTTTTCCTCAACCTGTGCAACTTCCTCCGCCATGAAAATCATTGGTTATAATTATCTCTTCTGCTTCTCCTTCTTTCCTCTCCTTATCTGTTCGAGGTCTGTCCCGTTGACTGCTACGACTTTGTACTTCATGCCAGGTATGCATCCCATCTGGCCTCTCTGCGATCCTCCGAGTCCCTCTATGGTTACCTCATCGTGTTCGTCGATGAAGTTGACCGTTCCGTCGCCAGGGCAGAAAGCCCCCACGACTTTGTGGTTCTTTATGAGCTGCACTCTCACGCACTTTATCATGCCGGAGTGCGGCTGCTTCTGCTCGACAGCGAACTTCTGGAGGACGAGGCCCTTTGCCCTCGGCACTGTCCCCATAGGGTCGTACTTCTGCTTGTTTTTCAGCTTCCTTCTCTTGAGCCATTTCTTGAGCATCCGCTGGTGCTTCCTCTGCTTGAGTAGTTTCCTCGCTGCAAATTCTCCGTTTGGCATGTTAAGCTTCCTCTAAAATCTTCGAATTGCCCGCCTCCAATATCGAGAGCACTGAAACAGAAAATGGCTTTCCGCAGACTGCGCCGAGCTCTATGGAATTCCCGCTGAAAAGCACCACCTTTATGTTCGCGATCTTGGACATGTGCTGCACGTCCTGAATTGTGCCTTGCTTCCCGTTTGCGGCTGCGACTATCAGCTTCGCAGAGTTATCCTTTATCGTGTCCATGACCTTGTTGACGCCGAGGGCTACCTTGCCGCTGTCTACAGCTAGACGTATATTGGTTGATAAATCAGCCATTAACACACTTTTTGTACCGTTCCCAGCGCCTGGGCGCATAACTCCCGGTAGAAAATCGTCAAGATTATTAGAGGCGAAAAGTATATATAGTTATTTAGTTTGGGGAACCAGGGCTTGTGTTTCTTGAGCATATCGTAGAAAGACTTTAAAGATATCTTTTCCATTAAGTGAACGTGTCTGGATGAAAGGGAAAGCGCAGAGCGCAATGGAATATCTCATGACCTATGGCTGGGCGATAATAGTCATCCTTGTCGTGCTCGCCGCCCTCTACATACTCAACATTTTTACTCCAAACAGGATCCTTGGAAACCAATGCACTGTGAATTTCAAGTACTCGTGCACAGACCTCGTCCTAGCAACGAATGGGACAGTATCACTTCTATTGGGCCAGAACACGGGGACTACGGAGTATAACATCGCAATCGCATGCACACAGACAAAGAATGCAACAGGAGGGCCGCTCCCGTCGACCGCATGGGTGTATATAGATGCAGCAGGAGCGGTGAAAACATCTTACTCAGCAACAAGTGCGTACCTGTTCGAGAGCGGCACGAGCCTGTTGATAAACAACATCCCATGCTATGGTCCTACTGGATCCACCCTTGGAAGCAAGAACTATGGCTCTGGCTTTACAGGATTCCTTTGGATGCAACACACCAGAATGCCGGGGACTCCGGGAGGGACAAATCCTCTGATCATTTCTGAAATCGCGTCAGTACAAGCTA
>JAJYFQ010000074.1 GCA_021785375.1 Microcaldota archaeon
GCAGCTTCGAGAGGGAGTTCTGATAGGATGATACGGCCTGGTCTATCTCAGACTGTATATCGGAGGAGACAGCGCTCTTATTGTAGTAGCCTAGCACGCTATAGAGATTCTGGCGCGACTGGAAGTAGGAGGAGTACGCAGATTCGTTCAGCGGAGAGTAAGTTCCCGAGTGAAGGAGCAACTCCTCGCTCGGAGGCTGAAACTGGGCCGTTGCGTTGGACACGCGTGCTGTTCCGATTACCCTCCCATCGAATATCACATTGGCAGATTTCACACCATTTGAAATATTTGAGATGAAGGACCCGTAAGGGGTTGACAGGTGGATCTGGAACGAGTAGATATACGAGGGTGCGTCAGGGTTTACCGAAGTCGCATTGTACCCTGTCGGGGATGAGATTATGCAATACGTAAGGGTCTGACTTCCCCCGCTTGTGAAGCAGTTCATCGAGAAGATCATGTACTCCCAGCCATTGACAGTGCCGCACTGGGTTCCCATATCCAGCGCCCCTCCGAAAAAGCCAAGCTCTGTGCAGCGGCTGGTCTGGTAAGTAGAGAAGATATTGAGCGGGCCGGCCAGCGGGTAAGAGACTGTTTCGTTCCTGCCGGATATGTAGACGCTTATCTGATTGCCCTGGTATGACTGGCTTTCTGGAGATGCGTAAGTGTACAGCTGCTTATTTCCAGTTATGCTCACGTTGCTGCACTCCATAGTATAGCCGATGTCTAGGGCGTCGGTTCCCTGAAGTATTGGGGCAAAATTGGTGCCCGTCATGTACAGGCCAGAGAAGTTGACAGAGAACGAGTTTGTATTCAGCGCGAGCCAATTTGACTCCAGACTAACAGTTGCATGGCCGCCAGAACATCCATAAAAGATTGATTGGACAATGCCCTTGCTGCCAATGGTGGAGTTGACTGGAAGATAGAAGCTCGCTGAGGGAGAATTTTGAGGAGGGGTTCCGCCCTGAAGCTGCTGTATCGTAGTTAGGTTGATACCCCCAAGCGCACTCTTTTGGATTGACATGTCTTTCCCATAAATGGCTATAAGGCCAACGCTAACCGCGGCAATAGCCCCGAGTATCAGCAAGAACTCTATGCTCGCCTGCATCCTGTTCATTTGAAGACCATCGTATACATAGTATCTGGAAGGGGAATGAATCTGCACACCGAACCCGGAGGGCAGTAGCCATCGCCGTTGTACGGGATTATAGACACCGACACGTTGTACTCGGCAGAGAGGTATCCCACTGCGCCTGCTGCGGTGGTATAGTTTGCCCCGATTGAATTGAGAACGCTAACGATCTCCTGCGATGAGTCATAGAGCTTGAGGATGTGAGACTCATATGCACCAGTGGATATCAGATAGGATGAGTCGGAGTGAAACGCTATCACGAGCAGGGCTATTGCGAATAATGCGATCGGAATACCTACGGCAAGGTCTGCATATACAAGCATTATAACCACTATATCTTGACCAGGCAGCCACACGAGTTGAGAAGCGCGTTCGCCGCCAGAAGCGAGGCGTTTTGGTACGCAGAGAGTATTCCTGACGAGCTGTGTGCTGAGGAGTTTATCCCCACAGCAGTCGCCGAGGCGTAGAGTGCGAAGAAGAGCACGATAACCCCTCCTACCAATATCTCCATGCTTACCTGCAATCTCATCTATTGATCACCCACACACCTGACTGATAAGAGAGAGCGAAGTTGGCCGTCTGTCCATCAGGACAGAAGATGCCACTGGAAACCCCGATGGGACCGGCAAGGTAGTAGGTCCCGTATGCAGTCTTTACCGCATCCCCGGAGAGGGTGGAGTTGCACGCACCATGCGGAACGTAGAGACTGAACGACTGTGCCCCGGATGCGAGCTGCTCGTTGAGGGAGTTGATGAAATAGTAGAGCCCAAGAGAATCAACCGACCGGTTGATGCCTGACCATTTTGAGGCCAGCATAGCTACACTTGTGAGCAGCGCTATCCCGGCCAGGGACAGGTACAGCAGTAGCTCGAATGAGATCTGCAGCCTCATCAACCCACCAAGGAGTCAGGCCACGTTGCCGGAGAGCTTCCCGATCTCCGTAGAGATAGCAGAGGTTATGCTCGTGTTGGTTCCGTCAACGACAACGTTGGAGGGTATGCTTCCGCGAAGCTTCACCACCATAACCAGCGCCAGCACTATGACGATGCTCGCCGCGGCGATCATCATTATGTACTCCAGCGATCCCTGTCCCTTCTTGCTCCTGGCTGAGAGCAGCAGCGCCCTGGCGTGCAGGGGCACAAGCCCTTCCACAATCTGTTTTGTTCTTCCCATTTTTTCACCTTATACAGCATAACCTATGTAAATCGCAGATGCAGCCATGACCAGCATCGATACAGAAAAGGTTCTGACAACAGCATAGAGATTGTCGAGCAGCGGCAGTGTGGGCCTGTTTATGAAAGTGCCGATAAGTATGACTATAAGTATGTACGAGGCTATGTTGTATAGGAAGTCGTGCTGTAGTGCTACGGAACCCTGGCCCACCAGCCCTAGAGAGGTGACAAGGATGCTGGAACTGATGCCTCCGAAGAGCGGAAGGAAGAACGAGATGCTAAGGAAGGAGACAGACTGCGTGTTTCCTATCTTTGACACTATCCTGTTGCTCTTATTGATGGAACCGTCGATGCGCTTGCAGAACCCCTCTATGTTGGACTTTACGCTGCTTCCCGTTGATACGCCGTAGGAGAGTATCTTGAGCAGCTCAGTGAGGCGCCTATCCCCAGTGCGGGTCTCCTCTATCTGATAGCTTCCGAGCCTGAACCTTCTCGCCTGAACAGAGATGAGTTTCGAGAATGAGTAGCCATGATCGGCCGCTGCCTCGATCGACCCAAGCAGGCCAAGCTTGTAGTTACGCAACACGTCCTTGGCAAATACGGCAATCTCCGCATCCCCTTTTGACGAGCCTCTCTTGATGGTGGAAGCGAATGCTGCGACAATTCCAGGAATCAGGGCGAAGGGAGTTATCATCCACTCTAGGACCATGAAGAGGATCACGGACTGCAGTATAATCAGCGCAAGGTCTATCTTTCTAGCCATATAACCGCCTGTTTAGGAGGACGTTTCCGACCAGGTACATAAGCGGAAGCGCTATCAGCATCGTTAAAGATAGGAGAAAGAGGCTGCCGCTTCTCTGGGCGAGCACTATCTCACCTATGAATGAGAATATCGCGAATGATGGAAGGACCGTTGCAAGGAACATGTTGACTGTCGCATGTTTCTGGACCGACTCGTCTATCCGCGCCTTCCTCTCGTCCAACAGATACTCATAAGAGTCCAGGGCCTTCCTTATCGTGCCGTATGCGTCTTCACCGTCGGATTCAGTAAGATGCTTCAGAAGACCGGCGCATCGGCCCCTGCATGCGGAGAGTAGCGCGCTGCCAAGGCTCTCCCCAAGCCTAAGCCGGAGAGCCGCCGACCTGATTATTCCCTGCGCCTCTTCTGATCCGGAGTTTCGGGCCACGCGAAGCATGGTGGAGTACGTTGTCATCCGCTTTGACTTGTAGTAGAGCATAGCATACAGACCCTCTATGATACTTTCCTCTAGTTCCTTTTCCCTCCTGTCAGCCCTGGCTTTTGAGAATAGGGTTATTGAGAGTGTAGTGAACGGCAGGGAGAGTGCGGAGCAGTACGCAACATATGCCAGCGACACCGGAGGGCTGAGGCACGAGATAACCGTGCCCAAAGAAACTGCAGAGGCTACTGCCAGGCTGATAGTGATACGTGTTGTCTTGTCGAATCGCATGTTCATCCATTTATGTAGTTTGATATCATCTCGCTCAGCTGTACTATGGAAACACTTCCGGAACAGTGCTTCTCCAGAAACTTTATCCGTTTCTCAAGCTCCTGAAGTGTCTTGCGCGTCGAGAAGCCGTACTTCCGGCTAAATGCGCCGATCACTTTTGATCCCGGGAGTGAGCCCTTATCGAGCTTCCCGTCTTTCATCAATCTCGCAGATCTTACCATATCTCCCTCGCCTATCTCTATTCCGTCCATCGATTCGGCGCGGCTCAGCCACATATACTCATAAATGCTCGATAACCTCCTGCCGCGGAAGTCGCCGTGCGACATATGGAGCGAGAGGTCAAGCATGCTGATGCCCTTCGGCTCCACCGACATCGGTTTTACCATGAGTCTCTTTATCACTCCAAGCGGATCGTCGTTGCAGTGCATGGTGGTCATGAACGGAACACCCAGATTTGACCCTGAAAAGAGATCCCTTGCCTCTTCCCCTCTTATCTCACCGACCACCATTCTGTCAGGCCTGAGCCTCAGCGCATTGATCACCTGCTCCTTTGTGGTCACCTTGAACTTTTCCCCGTAGAGTGCAATTACGTTAGTGAAAGAGTCGTTGAACCTCAACTCGTTTATGTCCTCCTCTATTGTTATTATCCTGCTGCGGATAGGAACAAACCCGGAGATCGCGGTGAGCATGGATAGGGGCGTCACGGCCAGTGTCTGGCCAAAGGCCTCCTCAGCCACGTCCAGGGGTGTGGCCAGGTTTTCGGGACGCAGGATGTTGGGTCGGCGCGCCTCACCGGGGAGGTCGATGCCCGTGCGGCCCGTGAAGCCGAAATCTCGTAGGTATTTGTAGAACCGCTGCACACCGAGCATCATGCCCACGCGCCCGAAAATGGTATTGGCGGATTTTTGAAATCCCACGGCA
>JAJYFQ010000075.1 GCA_021785375.1 Microcaldota archaeon
AGGAAGTCCGTAATCAGCCGATTTACCTCCCCGCTCCTGTGTATCTGCGGGCCGTGCTCGACCCCTTCTATCTTATATAAGAAAGCCTTTCCCTTGCTGAACATCGCCTCTGCCTTGTCTATGCCCCCCGAATCCACAAGAGGGTCATTGGCTCCTACGACGAAGAGGACCTGCACCCCATATCTCTCCAGGTCATGAACCCTGCCAAGAAGCTGCGTCCTGCGCCTTCCCATCGCGGTCGTATCGGACTTGAGGAGCTGCAGTTCAGCTAGCGGCAGCCGCTCCATAAGATACTCTTTTGTCTCTTCCAGCCCGATCACCTTCCCCTGCTCCTCCTCATGTTTGATCTTCTCCTTCATACCCTTGCTTATGTGCTTCATGACGAACTTAACTATTGGGTACGTCATCTCCGGATGGTTCCTGAAGAACTGGGTATCGGCCAGTGACTGAAGCACCTCAATGGCCTTCGTGGATCTCGTCCCAAGGTACCTGATCGGATCTATGTTGCCCCTATCGAATCCGTATGCGGCTATGTCGACCAGATGGTCAACCATTAAAGGGTTATCAAGCGCAAATATCGTTGCGATGGCGCCCCCAATCGATGTACCCATGAGGTGGAATCTCTCAAGGCCCATCACATCTGCGAATCTCGGCAGGAAGTCCTTTGCATAGTACTCCACCGTGCTCATTCCAAGGTTCTTGTCTGTTTTTCCGAATCCAGGTATGTCCGGAAGTATGACATGGAAGTGCCTTCCCAGCTCAACAACGTTCTCATGCCACGACCTAATCGAGTTGGAGGTCCCGCTACCGTGGATTCCGATCAGCTCCGGCATCCCCATCTCCCCGGCCTCGAGGTATCTGACCCTTATCTTCTGGAATCTTACTACTGACTTGTCCATGTGAACGTCATCGATCGTCGCGAACTTCACCCTTACCCCTTTCCTGACCAGCCCCTTTAGCGTTCGGTCATCCCTGCTCTCGCTTGGCGCGATCCCGTGTTCGTGATGCTGTGCCATATGGAAGATGCTTCTGAGACGGTCCCGCCTGGGGCCCTCTACTCCTTCCCGTATCTGCATCGCCATGATTAAGCCACGGCACCATCCTTTAAATAGTTATTCTACAACACTATCATTGTGAAAGCATGGCCTCAATATCGACGCCCCAGCAGCAGGCAGGAATACTAAGCTTCTACGACGCCCCGGAGAGGGGGCCGAAGCTGAGCCCTAGGTTCATACTCGTACTGGTGGCAGCATTCACTATAATAGTGATAATAGCGAACCATCTCGCCTGATTCAGGCGAGCCTGAAAAGATCCTTCTTCTTCTCTGACACGTCTCCTATCTCGGCAAGGTAGTAGAGCACTCCCCTGAGCCCGTTCTCGTCGATCTTTGACTTATCCGCAATCTCTCCGACCTTCCTCTCCCCGCTCTTTAACTCCTTTATTATGATCGGGGAGCACTTCTCTATGAAAGGCCTGAGCATTATGTAGAACTTCTTGTTGAACGCCCTGGTGCCAACCACTATTCCGCGCCTTATGCTCTCCTCGAGCGCAGCGGATACCGTTGCGGCCTCCGCCTCGGTCTGGAGCACGACGAAGCCCTGCTTCTCCAGGAGCTTTATGTTATCATCCTCCATGTTGCCCCTTATCCTGAGCAGATGTGCATACTGCTCCTCCGGCGCCGGAGGAGGTTGCGGCATGGGCCTCGATGCTGGCTGCTGCACCGCCATCCTCTTCCTCATAAGGTACATGTCGTAGACATTCTTCTGTATGCTGTAAAGGACTGCTTTGTCCTTCTCGCTCCTGAATGCCGATACTGCCTTCTTCTTTATCAATTGCTTCAGCGTCTCCTTCTCCTGCGCGTTGAGCATCCTCTCCACGTTCGCCTGCGTCCTCTGCTGGTACCTCAACGTATCAAGCTTCTTCAGCACAGCTATCTCATCAACACCAAGCGACTCTCCTTGCTGCGCAGGCCTCTGTATCGTCACAGGCTTCTGCGGCGTCCCCGCTCCCCCCATTATCATGTTTGCGATATCGGATTTCTTCGCAAAGAGGAACGCCTTCTCGCTGTACTTGAAGAAGTCGATCTCATCGCCCTCGCCCAGTCCAAGCGACTCTATCACGTCAAAGGGAAGGTAGATCGTGAGCTTGTTATTGTACTTGTAGACCTTGACCATGTGCATACCAATTAGTAGAATATATAAGACAGCAAGGGTTACTAGATACCATGCAAAGTATAAAAGGTTTTGCGAGATCCAAAAAGTGGTCTTCCCTTGACGTTAAAATCTCAAATGCAGGGCCGTCCGACATAAGAAGGGCAACGCAGAAGAGGAGTCTCTTCACGGACAAAAGGCAGAATGGAACGGTGCTTGTGATAGCTGGCAGCTCGCAGTACCACGGCGCTCCGTCGCTCGCATCCACTGCCGTTGAGAACATGCTTGCAGCGCTGAGGGTGGGGGGCGGGTATGCAAGCGCATTTGTCCCAAGGTCCATCCTGAAGATAGCCAGGATACAATCGCCGGGGGTGATAATTCATTCTGCGGGAAGGGATACCATCGAATTTAGCAGGGGGGTGAGGGAGTCGATAGACCATGCCAACGCGGTCGTAGTCGGGATGGGGATAGGACGGAAGCTCTCTGCCCTCAGGCAGACGGCAAGGATAATGGACTACGCATTCTCGCACAACAAGAAGACAGTTGTTGATGCCGATGCCATATACGCGCTGCAATATACCAAGGTGAGGATGAACAAGAACGTGGTAATAACGCCGCAGGCGAGGGAGTTCTTCTCGCTCTCGGGAAAGGAACCGGACGAAAAGGACCTGCGCCAGAAAGTCCGGTATGCCGTGGGCCTCTCTAGGGTACTCAAGGCCGTTGTAGTGCTTAAAGGCCACGAGTCCGTAATAACTGACGGAAGGATTGCGAAGATCAGCAGGTCCAGAAGCTCCGCTCTCGCAACGATGGGGACCGGGGACATCCTCTCGGGGATCATATCCGGATACGCGGCTACTGGCGCTGGCATGTTCGATGCCGCGGTTGCGGGGACGTATCTGCACTCCAGGATAGGCGACAGGCTCTGGAGGAGGATGGGGAATCATATAATCGCAACCGATGTGGTAAACGAGATACCTTTAATACTGAAGAGCTACGATAAGAATTCACGGTGAGTCTTTGACCGGCAAGAGCGTAAAGAAGATCAACGATAACGTCTACGGCTCCATTGGCGTCAGGGAGCAGGAGCTTAGGGTCATAGACACCCCCATCTTCCAGAGGCTCAGGTACATAAAGCAGCTCGGCGCCACGGACTATGTCTATCCCGGTGCGGACCACACGAGGTTCTCGCACTGCCTCGGGACGATGCACCTTGTCAGCCAGTTTGCAAGGAGCATGAAGGGCGACGATACGGGGAGCGATGGTGAAGAGCTGCAGAGGCTCCGGCTTGCTGCTCTCCTGCATGATGTCGGCCACTATCCGTACTCGCACACAACCGAGAATGCGGTGAAGAAGCTCGGAGGGAAGAGTCACGAACAGTTCGGCGCATTCCTGGTCAGGAAGTTCCTCGCCGAGAAGCTGGGGTCGTACTCCCCATCCGAGATAATCGAGATCTTCATCGGAAGGAAGAGGACCTCGAGCCTGCTCATATCATCGGCTCTCGATGCTGACAAGGCCGACTACCTGATGCGCGATTCCTACCATGCCGGGGTGCCATACGGGAGGGTAAGCCTTGAGAGGCTGATAAGCACCATGTCCTACGCAAACAACGGTATAGTCTTCGAGAGGGATGACGTCTCGGTTGAGAACTTCCTCATAGGCAGGTACCATATGTATCGCGCGGTGTACTACCACAAAGCCGTTGTTTCATTCAACCTGATGGTCGAGAGGATCTTCGAGCTGCTGACCAGGGAGAACTTCCTGCCCCATCCGAACGATCTGATGCAGAGGGAGGATGAGGAGGAGATCTCGGCATACAATGACAATCTCCTGATGACCTCGATGTACGCTTATCTGAGGTTCGGAAAGGACAACTTCCTTAAACGGCTCATAAGGCTCTTCCTCACAAGGGAACCGCTCGCCTGCGTCTACCTGAATCCGCAGACCTCTGAGACGGGCAATGTGCCTGCCGAGACGGCAGCCGTGCGGCGGTTTGAAAGCAGTTCCGTCCTAAGAAAGTTCGCGGAAAGGGCGGGTGTTGGGGAAGAGGAGATCTTTGTTGCCACGATGCGTCCGCTGAGCCTGATAGATGAGAAGACGAAGGTCTTTGTCAGGAACAAGGGCAGGCTGAAGTCCATAACGGAGAGCAGCGGGCTCGTCCTGAATATGGTTGGCAGGAGGACCCTGTACGACTCGCGCGTCTACTCGATGCCGGGAAGGTCTAAGAAAGTTGGCGTGGCATTAAGGAGGTACCTAAACGGATGATGCGATGATCACGGGCCCGAGCCAGCAGATAAAGGCAGAGTTCGTGGCGATGATAGCCGAGGCATTGAAGCGCTCCTACCCTGACACGGCGGTGGGCAATGACCAAATCATGGTCTCTGTATCAAGGCCGAGGCCGGGGGCCGGCGACATCAGTTCATCGATATCATTCAGCCTCTCGAAACAGCTGAAGAAGTCCCCGATGGATGTTGCAAAGTCGATCGCCTCGGCGATCACTCCAAAAGGGCCGATCACCTCCGTGAAGGACG
>JAJYFQ010000076.1:0-2678 GCA_021785375.1 Microcaldota archaeon
CAGGCCAGCGGCAATATTGCCGCATCAAAGCATTTCTCGCAATCGTCCTATTTAACAGTATGCTTTGATTTGGTCAGACGTAGTAGTTTACGTCCTCTAGCGCCGACCTGAGGCCTGACCTGCCTCCAAAGCTCTGCCTGAGCCGGTCATCAAGCCTCCTCATGAGGCTCTGATTCGACCAGTAGACGGTGTAGTATGGCATGCTCCCGTTCTTGTCCGGATGCTCGCTCTCGATCGTGTACTGGGGCGTGGGCTGTGAGGTGCAGCCGGGGATCTGGATCATGATCTTTATCTGCGGGTGGGGATTGCAGTTGCAGAAGAACTGAGTCGTCATCTCGTAGCCCTCGTGAAGCTCGCGCATGGTGCCGGTGTCGAATGAGACACCGATCTTCTCGGCATGGCCCAGCGCCTTCACGACCTGCACGTTGTTCGTTATTCCAACGACAAGCATGCTTCCCTGGGTGATCTCGCGCCTGTGAAGCTGGAGGAGGCTGTTCCTCATGCCGGGGTAGTGCCTTCCCCCGCGGTACTCCCCGAGCACGAAGCCGCTCCCGATCTCGTAGACCTTTGGAAGGTTTGCCGCCTCGAGGCCGATACTCCTGTAGAGATCGGAGCCGAGCCTCTCGGAGAGCCTGACGTAGCCCACCGCCACATTGGTGCCCTCCGACCTGTCGACCATTGCAACTGCCATTCCCTCCGCATAGCTCCTTTCGAGGGACTCCCTGCTCGGATGTCGCATATGGTCGTCGGCTTCGATGCCTCTGTGGATTTCCCTCAGGTCCACATCAGGCATGCTCTTCCGATTTACGAACGTTACATCTCTTGTCTTGACAGCTTGCATATCATTCACATATTGATTTTTTGATACATTGATACCTCTCGGTAGTTGTTGATTGCATAAAGACCACACAAAAATTGGAAGGGAATGCGAGCCTTTATGCAGATACGGCCAATACTATAAGCCTGGCTATCTGCAATACCCCTATGACGCCTACGCTAACTGTAAGAAAAGATCTGTTATTGTCGTAGGCATCCTGCATGTGCATCCCTTTTCGGGTAGTTTATTCTCTTCCCTGATACCTTTTTAAGGCTTTTCTTCAGTTTCGGAAACAGAATCAAGTAGAATTGCACGTTCCTCCTATATAAGCCTGCTGCGGCTTTGGCAAAATGCACAACGGCGCTGTGGATTTTGCAACCGCTCACCCATATGAGTCGGGGTCCGACTTTGCGTATGCCTCCAGAATGCCGGTCAGCCTCTCCGACCACGGCTTTCTCCTCATGCTCCTCTCAAGGCTCCGCTTCTCCCTTCTCAGCCCTCTGAGCTGCTTCTTCTCGGATTTTGACAGTGAATTTGCCTTGGCGAACGGCATCGTAGGCCTTGCCGGCAGCACCCTCAGGAATGGTATCTCGCCCTTCCTCCGGATCATCTTAATCTCGTAGTCTATGGCCTCTATCCTCTCCCTGTATGCAATTGCCCTCGTGCTTCTTTGCGACTCCATCTTCCTCAACTCTGTCTCTCTATTTCCGGCTTTATAAACATTTTCTAAGCGCTGCCGCTGTGCTGGCCCTGTCCGCTGCCATCGTCCTTCCCTTCAGGGCCCGGCTCTACGAACACGTTCTCTTTTGCCTCACCCTCTTCCTGATCCGGTGCGGATGAAGGCAGTTGTGCGTGGGATCCGCTCCCCGAATGCGCATGGTGATCGGAGCCGGCATGCCCCGTAGGGTGGCCATCGCCGCTTCCGTTGGCTGCAGCCACCTTCTTCCTGTCGTGCTCGTTAGCGGCCATCCTTATCCTTATCGTCTCCCTCATGTCCTTCGCCTTGAGCACGCCATAGATGACGACAAGGGCCGCAGGGAAGAGCACTATGTAGGTGAGAGGGAGACCTGCCGAGGCCTTGCTCGCTATCTGCTTGCTCGAGAGCTGCGTCTGCCCCAGGCTCGAGGATGATGGATTGAGACCTTCACAGACCTTTATCTCGTTGGTCAGGTTGGACTCCGTACTGTTCGCCGCGTAGTAGTAGCTGTAGGAGTTGTTCACCACCTCCTGCGGGGTTACCGAGCTGAGGCCGTTTATCT
The DNA here is from genome assembly GCA_021785375.1 of Microcaldota archaeon. Taxonomy (GTDB): domain Archaea; phylum Micrarchaeota; class Micrarchaeia; order Micrarchaeales; family CABMGC01; genus JAKAVK01. The sequence continues at coordinate 2,077 of JAJYFQ010000076.1, forward strand.
TCGAGTACATCCTCGACGCATATGTCTGGTTGCACTTCTCCAGCATCGCCAGGCTGTCCGCATAGGAGATGTTGGCTCCGTTGACCAGATACCTGGCCTGCACTATGTTGTTCACCACATTGTTTGACCGGTTCTCGAACGCTTCGAACGAAGCGTTGATGCTTGAGATCGCTATGCTGGCGTATTCCGCCTGGATGTAAGCCCCCGACATGTTGCTGTTGTTTATATAGGTCCTGGCAAGAGCGAGATCCTGGCCTGCGTCGGAGACGGCGATGCCTATGCTCTCGTTGCATACGCCGTACACGCCGCAGAAGTAGTGGTACTCCGGGCCGATGTCTGCGTACTGCGCCGATGCCCTGTCGTATAGAATGGCCGTCATGTACCCGGTCTTGTTCACGTAGTGCTCTATCGATATGTTGAACGACTCGGTGAAGTTCACCTGCGGATACCTTGCCGATATGAGATCGATGGTGATGATCCGGTTCGCGGTGCCGTTCAGCGCGGTCACTGGTATCGATGGCAATGTTATGAAGCATACAGAGGTTCCCCCGCCGCCCACGTTGCACGGCATGCCGTATATGTTGGCCGGCTGGCTGACTCCC
>JAJYFQ010000076.1:2688-4601 GCA_021785375.1 Microcaldota archaeon
TCCCTCGGACGCGAACGTGTGCGCACTGAAGTTTCCGTAGTATGTAGGGTACGTCTGCGCAGAGAGGAGGAAGCTGACCACTATTGGGGATCCGTCGCTGCACCTCAGGGTTGTCGAATTAGGCTGCGCGCAGCCCGAGTTGCCGAGCGAGTAGAACGGCGATACGGTGAAGGCGCCCGCTAGGAGCATCGGAACCGTACTGACCAGTAATAACAGCAGATACTTTCTCATTTTCCTTCCCGCTGTTTATTAATAAGAAAAATGATGGTTTTTCTTACTATAAATAGTTTTGGTAAGAAGATTAGCTTTGACTCATTATTCTCAGATATTGAAGTGCGGATGGACCTCCTTTAGCCTATGATACCAGTGTTCATATTTTTCTCCATCTCCGAACAGTTCATACGCCTTCTCTGCCTGTTTACGGGCCCTCCTTGTTAACTTCTTTGTAGTGTGATAATTGCCATTATAACTCAAGGAATAACCTATAGCCTGCAGGTACAGATCTGCAGATCTGCCGTGATCCCCCATTTTCTTAGCATGTTTTGCTGACTCCTCTATTTCATCGATGAGTTTATTCGCTACACGCTCGCGGGCCTGGCGGTCTTTATAGCTCACCTCAGGAAGTGTATTAAGTGCTGTTATCATCGTATTGATTGCTTCCTCGTTATTGCCATTTGAGGACATCTCGGATGCCTGCCTTACCAATTCTGCCGACTCGGAAAACCTGACTTCCCTGGAATTTGCAACTCCAATGCCGCTTCCCTCCCTCCTTAAAACCGGGAGATCGGGGCAGGTTGCCGCCTCTATGCTTCTCACCTCAGCCCGTGCTTCCTTAAGTATTTTTGGGAATTCCGGGTCGCCCGATATGGTTTTACTCCGAAAAACAGCCATCTTATCACAGATTATAATATCGTTTTTACTCATATATAAAAACGATTCTTTTGAGCAATAATGACATATAGTTTTGTTATTTTGTGCAATCGTCAGTACAGGTGTATCGAGTACGTATTCCTGTAGACCCTCTTTCCCTGCTTCACGCCGTACAGGGTGTATGAGACGATGGGCTTGAGCCTCAGGAAGAGCATCGCCTCGTTCACGGCCTTCTTGTCGCTTATGTAGATGTCAATGCCGTTGGGAACCTCCTCGGTCTTCGCTATGAACGCGTTCGTGTGGGCGATGTACCTGCTTATCTTCTCCTCCGTCCTCTTTACCCGTTCCTCCCCGCCCCTCAACTGTACCAGGCCCTCCCAGTATCCGCTGGCCCTCTTGTAGCAGTCGTCGCAGGTGGCCCCCTTCTGCCTTATCTCGAACTCCTTGTCCACGATCGCCTCATCGCCGCCTATCTTCTTAGTTATCTCTATCTTGGCCCTCTTTCCATCATACTCCAGGAGCTTTATGCCGTATCCCTTTATGTGCAGGCCCAGCGCGTCCTCCACCGCCTTCTTTGTCGGTGCGGAATACTTGTGCCCCGTCCAGACGCGGTCGCACCTCTTGCACACGGTCAGGTCTATCGACTGCGGAAGAGCTGCAAGGAGCTTCTCCCTTATGCAGTACTCGCAGAACTGGCCGTAGAATCTTGCCTGGCCCTCGGCCCTGTTGCACGTGGGGCAGTGCCTAGGCATTCTCTCCCCTCGAGTAGTGCCTGCTTATTATGCTTCCGTACGCCGGCCTTGTGACGAATGCGCCGAGGAGCGCACCGATCAGCTGACCGTCGGAGATGGACCCTCCGCTCAGGGGGCGCTTGATGCCCTTGGGCCGGCCGGTCGTGCCCGAGCTATAGAGCATGAGCTCGCCGGCTGGCTCCTCTGAGAGAGCCCGGGCCGGGTACTCCGCTGTCGCCGCCTCGTAGGACTCGAACCCGGGCGCTCCCCCGTCGACGGCCAGGGCGACTTCGACGTCTTTGGCCTGCCCGA
>JAJYFQ010000077.1 GCA_021785375.1 Microcaldota archaeon
GATGAGCTCTACCAGAGCCTCTACGAGAACCGCGAGTCGAAGTCGGTACACGGAGCGAGATGGCCGGAGTTCAGGTCAAGCATGGTGGACGATGAAGCGATAAAGAAAGGCGACGCTGCGCAGAGGCTCATAGCCGGTGTCAGGCAGCACAAGCACGAGCAGAAGATCGCCCTGAACGGCGAGGTAAAGGAGCTCGTGGTGAGCAAGAGGCTCGAGGCGGGAGAGGAGGACCTCATGGGGGCGCTCAACATCAAGAAGATAACGGTAGGGGAGGGCGAGTACGAGGTCCCGGAGACCGGGATCAAGGTAAGGATAATAAGGTAGCATTGCCTTCTCTCTCACGTGCCCTGGCCACCCCTAGTCAAGGTCTTTTTATCCCTACTACCATGTAAGTCTCCGGAGTCGGGCCCGTATCAAACAACATCGGGTCGGCATCCCATGACGAAATGGCATTCCGCTCACGGCGCACCGTAGCTGCTGATCCACGTGTTCGTGTACTGCACGTCTGTGGACTGGCCGTTGTTGTTGTTTCCGGAGTAGTCGTTTGCATCGCCGTTGAGTGGCCACCAGCCGGTCACGTTTGCCGGTTTTATAGGGGCGCCTCCTATTCCTTCCATGTATAGTGCTTGAACCTCTGCGGTGGAGAGGGAGGCGTTGTATAATTGCACGTTTGAGATATAACCTTGAAATACGGTGTTGTATCCGTTTATATCAGAAATACTGCCTATCTCGGGCGTGGAGTCAATATTCACATTTCCACCACCGGAAGCACAGTTAAAGACAAACTTGCCATTCACATATATGGCAACTACGTTTCCCGGAGTCCATACTCCAACTATATTATACCAGGCATTAGTGCTTGTAACATTTGCATTTGCGTAGCAGCCATTAGGGGAGGATGCACAGATCCCGTTCTCCCACCCGCATATGCCTACCCATCCGCCTCCGTTTAGGCTAAGCCCAAATACGGCATAGTTGTTTGACAGCCCTTTGAATATTGCCTGTGCGTCGGCATTGTCCGTCCTTGTCGTGTATATCCATGCGCTTACGGTATATCCCTGCGTGGCCTGGTCTATTGAGATGGGACTGTTCATAAGAATGCCGCTGCTGCCAGAGCCGCCAAGGCTTGCAACGAACTCCGGAAGGCCTGCGCAAACACCGAAGTTCTCCACCCCGGCGCTGGTCCGCGCGACATGGCACGACCCGGGCTGCAGGCGCGGCGCGAGGTTCTGGCCGTTGAAGATCCCAAGATAGTATAAGACCCCGAGGACCACCGCTATTATGAGTATGGCCCAGCCGTAGGTCATGAGGTACTCCATTGCGCTCTGCAGTTTTGATGAACCTTTTCCCAAAAGGTTCAGGTACTCCATTGCCGATTGAAGCCTGGCCTCCCGTCCTCCTTCTTTTGGAAGGCCTGCAACTGAACCGCGCTTCGTGCCCGTGTATCCGGCCATGCTGCCATTACAGTACACGTGCTTATAAATGATTGGGCCGAGAGGGGGCATGGCATGCGATATGTGCTGACTAGAAACGCAATGGTTTCCACGAGGCCACGAGTAATAACGCTTATAAATATGCGTGTGCCATTATTACGTTACGGGCATTAAGAGTTTCTTTCTGCTCATTTTACGTTTAATCACTCATTAGTGGTCATAATGGCAAGGATGCACACAGGCAGGCACGGAAAGTCGAAGTCAAGGAAGCCCGACGTCGAGATAGGGTCTGTCCCTGAAGGGTTCACCGGAACGAAGGAGGAGATCGAGGAGGCCATAGTCGGCTATGCCAAGCAGGGCACGCCACAGGCCCTCATAGGCCAGAGGCTCAAGGAGAAGCACAACCTGCCTTACATAAAGCAGCTCTACAGCAAGCGCCTAAACGTGATACTCAAGGAGAAGGGCTACACGCCAATATACCCGCAGGACATGATGGACCTTCTCAAAAGGGCCATAACCATAAGGAGGCACCTCGCAAAGAACCACAATGACGTCCACAACAAGATGAGCCTCAACAGGGTCGAGTCGAAGATATGGAGGCTCACGAACTATTACAAGAGGAAGGGGTCGATCCCAAAAGACTGGAAGTACGATCCCGAGAAGGTCGCGCTGCTCATAAAGGGTTGAACTAGATGGCTGTACAAAAATCGGTAGAGAAGTGGAAGGCCAAGAGATGGTTCAACATCTATGCGCCAACGATATTCGGCGATTCCGTCATCGGTGAGATCCCTGGTGCTGACGAGAAGGCCATGATCGGCAGGGTCATAAAGGTGAACATGTCCTGGGTCACGCACAACCCGCAGCACTCTTTCATAACGATCGCGATGAAGATAAGCGATGCGAACGGAGACGTCGCGCACACCACGATCTCGTCTATCGAGCAGACGTACAGCTTCATACACTCGCTCGTCAGGAGGGGCCAGAGCGCCATCTACACTGTTGACAACCTCAAGGACAAGGGCGGCAAGTCATTCATACTCAAGCTCCTAATAATGACGAGCAGCAAGATCGCGACGCCTAAGAAGACCGCGATAAGGACGGCAATGTCCTCATTCCTGAAGGAGTACTCAGCCGGAATGAGCACCGAGGACTTCATCAAGAGCATGCTCGACACATCGTTCCAGCAGGAAGCGGTGAAGAAGATCTCTAACATAGCTGAGATAAGCAAGATGGAGCTCAAGAAGATAGAGCTCTGATCAGGCCTTTACTCTCGTTCTCTGCACTCCTATCTCCTTCCGGTAATGCATTCCCTCAAAGGATATCTTTTCCGCTGCGGCGTAAGCCCTGGCCCTCGCGTCGGAGGCATCCGATCCTACCCCGACTATGCTCATCACGCGCTTGCCTGGCTCCGCGAACAGTTCACCGTCCGACCTGGTGGTTCCTGCATGGAAGATAAGCGCATCGCCCTGGGCCTCTTCAATGCCATGTATCCTGCGCTGCGCCCCGCCAAGCTCCCTGGCGTATCCCTCTGACGTGAGCACGACGCAGCACGAGCCCAGGTTGTTGAAGATGTTGCCATACCTGTGAAACGCCCTTATCTCTCCCCTCGCTATCGCGTCCACCTCTGCGAGCAGGTCGATGTTCAGCCTCGGCATTATCGCCTGGGCCTCTGGGTCTCCGAACCTGGCATTGTACTCTATGAGCATCGGCCCGTTCTCCGTTATCATGAGCCCGAGGTAGAGGAAACCTGAGAAGCGCGTGTGCCTCACCGTAGGTATTACCATCCTCTGCATTATCCATGAGATGAGTTCATCGCCTGCCCACCCGACCGGGGAGTACGATCCCATCCCGCCGGTGTTCGGGCCCCTGTCGCCATCGAGGAGCCTCTTGTAATCGACGGCGCTTCCGAGATAGACTGCGTCGATCCCGTTGCACAGGGCGAAGACGGAGAGTTCCCTGCCCACAAGTTTCTCCTCGATAAGCATCCTCTCCCCTGCCCTTCCGAACTTCTTCTCAACGAGCACGGCGTTTATCGCCGCGTTTGACTCCTCGACAGAGGAGCAGACATAAACGCCCTTTCCATCCGCGAGCCCGTCGGCCTTGACGACAACATTGCCGCCTCTCAGGCTTGCATGCTGCATTGCCCTCCTCGGGTCTTTATCGGTAAACCAAGTCCACTGCGCGGTAGGTATGCCGAGTTCCCGCATCGTCTCCTTCGAATGTATCTTGCTCCACTCGATCATTGCCTGGTTCCTTGTAGGCCCGAAGATAGGGAGGCCGCGCTCCATGAAGTAGTCGACGATGCCGAGTTCAAGCGGCCTGTCCGGGCCGACCACCGTGATGCATCCCGTGTCCCTGGCAAACTCGGAAAGCCCCCGGATGTCGTCAGCCTGTATGCCAACATTGTGGCCAATGGTTCCTCCGTTGCCCGGAGCCATGTGGATCTCACCCACCATCTCGCTCTGCGCGAACTTCCAGAGCAGCGCGTGCTCCCTTGATCCGGAGCCGACTATAAGCACATCTATCGGTCCTCGCGCTATCTCCTTCAACTCCTCCATGATAACTCTCCGCTTCCCCAGGTATAAAAATGTAACCTAAGAATCTGTCAGAGCCTCTTCTTCACTATCTCTGAGAGCACCACCGCATCATTGTGCTCCGTGTCCCGTGCCGCATACACCATGGTGACGTCCTCTTTCTTGACGAGGTCTACCAGCTCCTCGAGTGCCGGGTTTCCCTCCAGCTCCTTCTCGTACCTCTCCCTGAAACCGTCCCACTTTGCAGGGTCGTGCCCGAACCAGACCCTCAGCTCGTTGCTCGGTGCCACCTCCTTGAGCCACTTGTCAACATGCGCCGTGGACTTCCTTACCCCCCTGGGCCAGAGCCTGTCTACGAGGACGCGTGTGCCGTCGGTCACCTCGACCTTGTCATAGATCCTCTTTATCCCAAGGAGCATCGATGCACCGATCTAAGATTAGATAATGAATATAAAAAGCTTGCTGGATGGTGGATCACTTCTCCAGTGAGTAATGCTTCGCAAAGAGGCTGACCCCATGCACGAACGCGAGCAGCGTGCTTATGTTCATGATCCTTCCGTTCCTTGTGTGTATGCCGAGGTTTGCGAGCATCACCTCGTCTATGGGTTTGAGCCCCTTTATCGCGATGC
>JAJYFQ010000078.1 GCA_021785375.1 Microcaldota archaeon
AGGTCCGCTCCGCAGATAAAGATAACCCCGAAGGCGTTCGGCACCGGAAGGAGGATGCCGATAGCCAACGGCTACAGGCACACTATGGTGATATGAGGGTGGGTATGTTACAAAACAACAATACTATGCAATAAAATTGTAACAATTCAGATGTTTTAAATATGAGAAAAAGCACTATCTAAAGTGATAAAATGTCGAGAATACGGATACCAAACGAGGAAGGGCTCAGCAAGCGACAGAGAGGATTACTGATACATCGGGAGCAGGAACGGAGGGCCGGAGCCGGCAAGGCGGCATCTCTTGCGAAGAGTTTTGGATTGCCCGAAGAGCAGGTGGCAAAACTCATGGATTTTATAACTAATACAATACCACGGACAAGATTTTGCCAACCTGACGGAATGCCTGAACCAAACTGGGTTGTAACATACGGTAGAGATCTAAGGGAAGCCAAATTAAGATCCAACATAAAGTTTGCATACCTTCATGATGAGATGCATCTTCCCAGTAGCACCTTTCCAGACGTTACTAAGTTTAGAGGGCATATGGGTCTGGAAGATAGATTTAAGGGGGCAATAACATTTTTCGGGAGAATGGCAGAGGAGACGGCGGATAAGGCATTAGAAGAACTGTATCGGGTCAATGGCCTCTCCTACGAACATGGGGCACAGGCGGCTGCATTTCAGAAAGTTGAGGCGATGATCCTGGAGGCCTACGGCTCGCCGTACAAGAATAAGTCTGACAGGGAAGGTGTCGAGAGGTTCGACAGGTATGTCGAGGAGTCCGTAAGGCATGCCGAATTGGACTGGAAAGTTTACGAAAAGGGGTACATGCTCTCTGATCGTCTTGAAGGCGATGTGAGGTACGTGTATGCGGTTGGAGATGTTAATGACCATGCACCACACCCTTTTGTGGATCTTGACAGGTCGATAAGGCGTGTAGCAGAGGCGTTGGGGCAACCCGATCCTGCCGAAGACAGAGCTACGCTGCACGGCTCACTCCACGGTCTCATCGATGCAGCTAAGGCAGCACTGAGAGAAGTTGAATGATTTGTGGTAATTGACAGATGATTTTATGACCGAACGAGCTTTGATGACCGATCTGTACCAACTGACCATGATGGCAGCTGACCACTATGCTGGAAGGGGAGACAAGGTATCCACTTTCGACCTCTTCGTGAGGCGGCTTCCAGCACAGAGGAACTACCTTGTGGCATGCGGATTGGAGGAAGCTGTCGGGTACCTGGGGGGGCTCAGATTCACCGGCCAGCAGATCGGCTACTTAAGATCCCTTCCGGAGTTTGCGGACAAGCCTGAGTTTCTGGAAAGGCTCGGCTCCCTAGGGTTCACTGGGGATCTCTGGGCAGCGAGGGAGGGCACTCCGGTATTCGGCAACGAGCCCATGCTAACCGTGCGCGCACCTCTGCTTGAGGCCCAACTTGTCGAGACCCACCTGCTCACACTGATGGGGTCCAGAACAATGTTCGCGGCCAAGGCTGCGAGGATAGTCGAGGCAACAGCGCCGATGAGTGCAATGGAGTTTGGGACGAGGAGATCCCACGATCCCGAGGCCGCGATAGCATGCGCCCGCTCCGCCTACATCGCCGGATTCGTAGGCACAAGCAACGTCGAGGCGGGGATGAGGTATGGCATTCCGATAACAGGCACGATGGCGCACTCGTTCATCATGGGATTCGGCACCGGAACCAAGAACGGCATCGATCCGGAGCTGGAGGCGTTCCGCGCATACGCAAAGGCCTTCCCTAGGAAGACCGTCCTCCTGGTCGACACTTACGACACTATAGAAGGCACGAAGAAGGCCATCATAGTGGCAAAGGAGATGGAGGCTAGCGGGGAGAGGCTCTTCGGTATAAGGATAGATTCCGCTGATCTTGCAAAGGACTCTGCAGCAGCGAGGGATCTTCTCGACAGTGCCGGTCTGAAGTACGTCAACATAGTCCTCTCCAATGATCTCGACGAGGAGAAGATAGCTGTCCTGAAGGCAAACGACGCAAGATTCAATAGCGTTGGGGTAGGCACGATGGTTGCCACTTCGTGCGATGCTCCAAACCTCGGCGTAGTGTACAAGCTTGCGGAGCAGGAGGAGAACGGCATGATGACCCCCAGGATAAAATCGAGCGAGGGCAAGGTGACCCTGCCGGGACTGAAGCAGGTGTACAGATACGCCGACAAGAATGGCGGCATCGACCACGATGAGATCTGCCTCGCCGCCGAGCCGGCTCCGTGGGCCACGCCTCTGCTCCAGAAGGTCATGGAGAAAGGAAAGCTCGTGTCCGAGCTGCCCACGCTTGAGGAGATAAGGGGCTATGCCAGAGAACAGAGAGCGAGGCTGCCGGAGACCGTAAGGGACAATGCGCAGCATCAGAATCTCGAGGTCAGGATCTCCCCGAGGCTCGACGCTCTCAAGAACGAGCTTCTAGCTGCGGTCAGGGGATCGCCTAGACGTACTGCTATAATGGGTTGATACAATGGAAACAATAATCTGGAACGTGGACACGCAGAACGACTTCATGAGGGAGGACGGCAGACTGTCCGTGCCCGGAGCGCAACAGATAGTGGGAAATCTCTCGTCGATCTTCAGGCTTGCGGAGCGTGAGGGTGTATGGATAATCGGATCCGCAGACGAGCACAACGACGCGAGCGCGGAGTTCGAGAGGAACGGAGGCATCTTTCCCGACCACTGCGTTGCTAATACGAAGGGCCAGTTGAACATCCCGGGGACATTCCTTGGGAATGGGAAGGTGGGGATCGCGAGATGGCACACGGCATATTCCGGGGTCGAGCTGGTGGAGATCTTCTCCAAACCGCAGGTCATCCTGACAAAGGACGATAACGACGTATTCACCAACCCACATGTGCGTGCCCTGATGTATGCGATACCAAAGGGCGCTACAATCTACGTGACCGGGGTCGCGACCGAGTACTGCGATGCCTGCGCTGTCCGCGGCCTTGCGAAGTACAACAGGGAGAAAGATATGGGATGGAAGATAGCTGTTATTACAGATGCGATAAAGGAGATAACCGAGGAGGGCAAGATTGCTGCCCTTGCAGAGTTCAAGGAACTGGGTGCATCGTTCGTGAAGACCGCGGACGTACTGAAGGCGATGACGACAAAGCCCATCCCTGTCGAAGATCTACGGGGTATCGCCAGGCAGGAAGCGACGAGAGCAAAGGTAAGGTGATACCAACTTTGGTCCTGCAGCTGAGGGTTCTACATGGATAGCGGAGAGATAACCGGGTCGATAAACGGGATATACGACAGGCTTAATCTCATCTCCGGACTCAGGCTGCACATGTTCATGGTTGCAGCGGTCGGGGAATCGATAATCGACAACTGGAACGGAGCATCTGCCGTGATAAATGGAGGCGACATAATCGCCGCCCTGCTACTCCACGACATTGGAAACATAGTGAAGTTCGACTTTGACGAACCCAAGTTCTGGAACGGAAAGAGTGCCGAGGAGATAGGGTATTGGAAGGGCATCAAGAGGGACACGATAGAGAGGTACGGCACGTCTTCGGATAAGGAGGTGACCCTCGGGATGGCATCAGATCTCGGAATAAACCCGAGACTCTTCTTCCTGCTCTCTAACATGGGATTCGGCAACGTGCAGTCCGCGCTCGCATCCAACGACTTCGAACTGAAGATATGCATGTATGCCGACCAGCGCGTTGGGCCGTCGGGGATAATGGGCATACGGGAGAGGTTCAGGGACCTGAGGGAGAGGTATGGTCGTGGCGACAATTGGGTTGATAAAGTGGGACTGGCGCTTGAGAACCAGATATTCGCGCACGCACGGATTGCGCCTTCGGAGATATCGGATGCAAGCGTGCAGAGATACATAGACGGATACAGAGCTGCAAGTCAGAGGATACGGTAGCGGTTTTTACATGAGAACTGTCGAGAAGTACGTGGGCCCCGGAGCATTAAGTGAGGCAAGGAGGGACAGGTATGGCGCAATGATACTGTGCGGCGGAAGGGGCGAGAGGATGTCCGGCCTTACTGGAGGAACGATTCCGAAGCCGCTTTACAAGGTCAATGGAAAGGAGCTTATCACTTACAGCCTCGATCTCCTCGACGGAAGCTGCATAGATCGTGTTCTTTTCGCCGCCCAGCACCTCTCCGGAAGGATCGAGTCATGGATAGAATCGTCAAACCTTCCTTACGAAGTTGTTTTCATGGAGGTGAGGGGAAGTTCTACTGCGGCTGCAGTAGAAGAGGGGATGGCGATCATGAAGAGGGATCAGGCGGTCGTGCTGAATGCTGATGAAGTGATCACTAATTTCAGCCTAAGCCGTATGATAAGCCACCACGAGCAGAATGGTTCCATGATAACTATACTCGTAACCGATCCGGGAAATGCCTTCGGTGGTGGCGTGCTTGTCGGAGTTGAGGGGTCTAAGGTATCGAGACTGGTAGAGAGGAGAAACGCCGATGAAGCCGATGCAGATTCGTTGCTGTACCATGCAGGCGTGATCCTGATGAAGAGTGAGGCGCTCCGACGCATCCATCTGGCTGAAACCCTCCG
>JAJYFQ010000007.1:0-7041 GCA_021785375.1 Microcaldota archaeon
CCCCGCAGGAGCTGCCCTATCGCGTCGATGCCATTAAACTTTGCCACGCAAGTTGTCTCTCCTCCGGGATACACGAAGTTTGGAGTGCAGAACGCGTTTGCCGTGGTAGTTCCTTCGGTTATGGAGCCCGATATTATGTTGACCGGGACACTCTGCGAGTTTGTCAAAGAGACTGTTGCCAGGATGTAACGGTTGGTAAAGTTCGAGTATATGTTCGCGAAACCGCAGGAGAAGCCCGTGAAGCCTGCGCACTGCGGCTGTATGGTGGACCTTCCGGCAGTGGCGATGAAGAGTATCAGCGCAAGCAGTGCTGCGAGTATTATGAAGACGAAGCCGTATGTCGAAAGGAACTCAATTGCTGACTGCAGCCTCATAAACTCAACGAATATAATATAGATCATCCATTTAAAAAGCGAACGGGTATGGCTATGGCTTTGCAGAAACGACGCATGATAATAGATACGAGCTCAATAGTCTTCGCCATGTCGAACGGCACGGATGTCTTCGGGGCCATCGGAAGGCAGAAACCCGATTATGCACCGGCAATATCCCTGGGCATAGTGAGGGAGTTGAAGGGTCTGAAGTCAAAGGGCGGAAAGTACAGCGGTTACGCAGGCGCCGCGCTGGGCATAATAAAGGACACCGGAATCGAGATCATCCCTGTGGACGCGCCAGTAGATGACTGGATATACTGGGAGGCTGTGGGGAAGGGATACGCCGTATGCACCAACGACATAAGGCTCAAGAGAAGGATCAAGGCCGCAAAGGCCAAGGTATTCAGCATATCCAGATCCGGAATGCTGAGATAGCAGAGTATAAATACCTTTGGGAACATAATTTATCACATTCTTCTTCATTCTTAGTGAGTGTTGTTCATGTATTACATACACACTATAAAGGACACGATAAGCATACCTCCCAGCAGCTTCGGGGAGGACATCACGAAGACGAGCGAGAGCATCCTGAGGCAGAAGTACGAGAGGACCATAGACAGGGACCTAGGCATAATCATAGCGCTGTACAACGTCAGGGACATAAGCGACGGGTACCTGACTCCCGGGGATCCGTCGACGCACAACGATGTCACGTTCGATGTACTTACGTTCAGCCTCGAAGTTGACGAGGTCGTTGCCGGAGAGGTATCCGAGCTCGTAGACTTCGGATGCTTTGTGAGGCTCGGCCCAATCGAGGGGCTAGTTCACCTCTCGCAGATCACGAGCGACTTCATAAGCTACGACAGGAAGGCCGGATTCTTCACTTCGAAGAGCACGGGCAAGAGCCTGAAGAAGGGCGACCTTGTCTACACGAAGGTGTCGACGATAAGCCTGAAGAACACGATAAAGGACACGAAGATAGCGCTCACGATGAGGCCCGACGGGCTCGGGAAACCGGAGTGGGCCGGAAAGGAGGGCAAGCCACGGGAGAGAAGGACGGCAACGTCAAGGCCGAGACGGAGATAATTAGTGATTTGAATGTCGGACCATGCGTGCAAGAACTGCAAACTCATAATAATGCAGGGCAACGTATGCCCTGTCTGCGGGTCGACACAGCTGACCACGAAGTGGAGCGGCAGCATCGTGGTCATAGACGCGGAGAAGTCGGAGATCGCGAAGAAACTCGAGATAAAGGTCGACGGCACCTACGCGATCAACATAAACGACTGAATCGAACGGCTGCAGGCCAAAAGATACGGCACACTGCTCACGAGTGATGAGAAACAGGCCAGCATCTCGAGGTCCCTGCACATGGATACCATCTGCATAAAGTGATCGGGCTAACCCTTGCCCGCCATGAGTTCAGATCTCAAAACGCCTCCTCAGCGGAAGCAGCTTCGTGACCTTCTCCCCCTCATAATCCTCGTACCCGTCGACGTATATGAGCGAGAGGCTCCTTCCTGAAGCGATCTCCTCGCCCAGCAGTTCCCTTATCCTCGATCTAGCGTCTTCTCCCAGTATGTCCCAGAGGATCTCCTCCTCGCCTATCAGCTCGCCATCCAGGTCGTGGAGGTATATCACCGATATGTCCGTCGAGTTCTCGTCGAGATCGGAGATGGCGAAGCCCTTCGGCATCTCCCTGTCGTAGAGGGCTACATAGTCTATGACCTCGCCCACATACTCGAACATCGCCTCCTGCTGTTCCGCTTCGTATGCCTTGCCGAAGCCGGAGTCCTTGAGATAGAGGTCGTAGACCGACAGCTTTACGTTCAACTTCTTGTTCGGCATTCCATCACGACAATCTATCTCATGTCTGGCTCATCCATGGTCTGGGTCATTGACTTCCTTCTGTGCGGCATGTATACGTACTCCTTGCCCCACGGATCCTTTACCTTCACCTTTGTCGGCCTCAGTTTTGTGAACTTTGAGAGCGCGAACTCATCCTTCCCAGGCTCCTCTGTCAGCATCGGTCCCTGCCTAACGGCGTACTTGGGTTCCTTGTCGGCCTGCAGTATGGTTATGCACGAGACCGGGCACTCCTCCGGGCAGATCATGCACCCGATGCACTTGCTCACCTGTATCGGGTACTCGGTCATGTCGAGCGTGACGCTCTCAGATCCCTTCTGGCTCTCCACGTTCCTGTGCCTCGGCCTGACAAAGTCGAGCGTGTTTACGGGGCATACGTCGCCGCAGACTCCGCACTGTATGCAGATGTCCTTATCGAATGTAAATTTGTATGGCAAGAGGCTCACCTTCCTGGAGCTTACAGATTATTCTGCTGCGATGGTGCCGCGGGGTTCTGCGGTACCGGCGGCGCCTTCACTACCGGCTTAGCCTTGGTCCTGAACTGGGCCTTTGGCAGGTTGCCCTTGAGGCCGTAATAGAAAGCAATCCCCCCTTCTATCGCCAGTATCAGGAAGCAGACATAGAACGAGTACATCGCCAGCGTAGGGTTGTTCTGCGAGTTGAATGTATTGTTCATGAAGCCCCAGAAGTTGGAGTTTGAGTTTGATACGGTTGCAGGGAGAACCGAAAGCACCGTGGGGCTCTCGGTAACCGTGATCGTCCCGAAGATATAGAGAAGCGCTCCTAGCCCCACCAGGATCGTTATCCATGTGTTGTACTTGGGATTCTCATCGGTGTCGACAACAAGCAGTATTACCAGCGCAGCCGCGAAGACGTTTATCGCGAGGAGCTCGAACGGCACCGCAATGGCAAAGTCCCCGTATATTCCCGGATAGAAGAGCTCGAATCCGAGGAAGACCATGAGGAAGATGCTCGCGTCCCTCAATATGACAAAGAGAAGCCACCAGATATCGGCAGCGAGCCTCAGCGTGAACTTCCTGAGTATCCTGAGGAAGTAGCCCCTTGCCACCTGTATCGATACGGCGAGTATGGCCAGGAGGGTGAGCAGAACCGCTATCGTATTCTCAGTATAAGTTGCGGCAGCGCCCACAGCTGCGGTAGAGTTGAAAGGTTGCGTGCCTATCTGCAGAAGAATTGAGAATGCCGCTAGATACATATTACCGAACAGCTATTACCAAGTAATATTTATCTATCTTTGCGAAGCTGGCCGATTAAGAAATGAAAGCGGAAAGCGTCAGTAGCGTACGCAAGCAACTACTTGCCCTCTTCCTTCCTTGCGTACTCCTCCTTGACCACTATCTTCGTGATCCTCGGCATGTACCTGAGCACCGAGCTCGTGAACGCCGCCTTGTTGAGGAAGTAGTCCGCGTTCTTCTCCACCTTCTCACCGAACGTAACCTCGACTACGCCATTCTCCACCCTGGCGTTCTCCGGCTTGACGTTGCTCATATCTGCAATCGCAAGCACCTTCTCCTTGTCGTCATCGACCTTGGAGACGACCTTGAGCTCATAAGTGAGCTTCTCCCCCGCGAGCGGGTGGTTCGCATCCACCGTAACTCTCCCTGAGTTGACGCTTCTTACAATGGCAACAGTTCCATCGAGATCCACCTGCATCCCCGGTTCAGGGTTTATGTCCCTCGACCTGAAGTCCGAGACGTGCATGACCCTCATGAGGTCCTGGCTCCTCTCTCCGAACGCGTCGGCAGGCTCGATCTCGACCTTCTTCGTCTCGCTGATGCCCATTCCCCTTACCGCCTTGTCTATCCCCTTTATCGCGGTGTCCTTGCCTATTATGATCAGGCTCGGGCCGTACCTGCTCCTCTCGCTGTATATCTGGTTCTCCTCTGCCTTCTTCTTGTCGGTCGTGTATACGAGCGATCCGTCAGAGGCTCTCCAAGCGCTGTACTCGATCTTTACAAAATCTCCGTCATTGAAACTCACAAAAACACCTGTGCTCTCCAGTAATAATCCTGACATCAACCGCGAATAGATGCCGTGGCAGAAAGCATATTACTTATATAACAATAAGTATAAAAATGGTGTATGCACGCGGCTGCCGCCTTAGGCGGTGCGACGTGCTTCGATCTGTGATATAAATGGATAGGAAGAAACTATTCGAGGTCATTGTGGCGGTGGGCTTTGCCCTCATATTCATAATCTCCTATGCGTCGATAGGCAACTTCGGCACAGCGGTATCAAGCACCACCACATCGAGGGCTCCGCCGACAGTGTATGCGTATGGATTTGCCAATGCCGTGGTGTACGGATACTCGCCCCAGATCAACGTCTCCGTCAAGTGCAACAACAGCATCGAGTCTACCGCGGTGATATCGTTAATCTCCAATGAAACTGCAAACCTTGAGTCGAACAATTCCGTGAGCACGTACTACACCATAGGAAAGAACATGACCATAGGCGCAGGCAGCGCAAACTCGCTGCAGATCTACAATCATCTCTACGGGAAGCTGAATGCGTCAGAGGCATCGTGCGCCAGATTCGCCACAGGGGCGCTCATCGGGCTTCCTCCGGTTGTGCAGATGGTGGTCCAGTCGCAGAAGATACCTGTTGCCATGAGCAATGCGACCGGTCGCACATTGGTTCCGATAAACTTCACGCAGAACATGAGCCTCGTCATTCCGGTAAGGGTGGCCGCTTTCCTGACCCAGAATGCGACCTTGTACGGAAATGTCAGCATAACGCGGGTATAAGGTGTTGGAGTGTCTATTAGCGCTGAGATCAGGGAGCTGATAAGGAAGCTCGCGGTTAAGAACGCGATCGACTACGGAAGCGCAAAGGAGGGGCCGATTCTTGCAAAGGTCATCTCAAAGGATCCGTCGCTGAAGTCGGACATCAAGGGGCTTAATGCGGAGATAAAATCGATACTGTCAGAGGTAAACTCGCTCGGCAAGCAGGAACTGGAGAGGGAGTACGGAATACACTCTGAGGAGTTCGAGAAGGAAGCCGCGCTGAAGGCCGAGAAGTCAGCAACGCACAACTTCTCGGTTCAGGGTGCGGAGCAGGGAAAGTTCGTCACAAGGTTTCCGCCCGAGCCCGGAGGCTATATGCACATAGGTCATGCGAAGCCCCTCTTCGTAGAGGACGAGCTCAGGAGGGTGTACAACGGAAAGCTCCTGCTCTACTTCGACGACACGAATCCGGACAACGAGAGGCAGGAGTTCGTCGATGCGTTTCATGAAGACCTGAAATGGCTGGGGGTAGGGTTCGACAGGGAGTACTACGCAAGCGATAACATACCAAAGCTCTACGAGTACGCCGGCATGGCGATAAAGAGGGGGAGGGCTTACGTGTGCATGTGCGACGGCGAGAGGATAAAGCAGTACCGGATGGAAGGGAAGGGATGCGATCACAAGTCTCGGGGCCTGGAAGAGAATCTGGCCCTGTGGAAGCAGATGCTATCCGGCAAGTTCGGGGATAACGGGGCGATACTCAGATTCAACTCGGACATGGGTGCGATCAATACGACCATGCGCGATCCTACGCTGTTCCGTATAAAGCACGCGCCGCACTACAGGCAAGGCACGAAGTACTTCGTCTGGCCGACGTACGACTTCTGCACTCCGATACTCGACTCGGCGAATGGGATAACTGACGTCGTCAGAAGCAAGGAGTACGAGCTGAGGGACGAGCTATACTTTTCTGTCCTCGACGCGCTCGGGCTGAGGAGACCGAGGATAACGAGTTTCTCAAGGCTCGAGATCTCGAACAACGTGACGTCGAAGCGGAAGATCCGCGAGCTGATAGCCCAGAAGAGGATATCGGGGTGGGACGACCCGAGGCTTGTCACGATAAGGGCGCTCAGGAGGAGGGGAATAACTGCCGGTGCCATAAAGGAGTTCTCGCTCAGCTTCGGGCTCGGGAAGGCAGAGAGCGTAGTCGACATAGAGATGTTGCTCAGCATAAACCGGAAGATACTCGAACCCACGGCCAAGCACCTGTTCCTGGTCGATGCCCCAAAGGCGATGCATGTCGAGGGATCGGAGGGCAGGACGGTCGAGATGAGGCTGAACGCACAGTCGGACCTGGGGTACAGGCGATACAAGCTCACGGGTGACCTATTTATAAATGCTTCCGATTCAAACAGATTACAAAAAGGCGACACGGTAAGGCTCAAGGACGCTTTCAACGTAATCGTTAAGGGCGTAGGAGAGAAGATAGAGGCGACATACCAGGGCGGCGATGCGAAGACCGATATGCCAAGGATCCAGTGGATCCCAAGGGATGGTGCAATGGAGTGCGAACTCGTGCATATAGGCGATCTCCTCGAAGGGGAGCGCATGAACGAGAAGAGCATGGAGCGCACCATTGGCTATGCGGAGGCGTATGCATCGAACCTCAAGGAAGGGGATGTCGTGCAGTTTGAGAGGCGGGGCCTCTTCAAGCTGGGCAATGGAAAGACCATGTCGTTTCTTTCGATGTAGGTTGATTGGTTGGCTGGCGCTGCTGTCATGAAGAACGGCATTGAGAGGGTAAGGACCTCCAGCACTGCGCAGTCCAACACGTTCGAGGCAGACATACTAAAGAATGTGATAAGGGAGTCATGGAAGGAGGAGATCGGAAGGGTGAAGATCAGCAAGGAGGGTGTTCACAAGCTCGATGAGCATGCGGCGAGCATGAGGAAGATACTCAACGGCTACGATTACGAGATCCTCAGCATGCCCATGGTCATATCCAACGCCTCACGCATGACACACGGAGAGCTCGAGGGGTACCTCTCGCACCT
>JAJYFQ010000007.1:7051-16464 GCA_021785375.1 Microcaldota archaeon
TCGAGGCGATGGCCACGGGCTACTCCGTGATGCTAGGTCCTGAGATAACCAACCTGATAATGCTTGGCGTGCCTACGAAGGCCAAGGACGCAAGGTCCGCGAGCCAGTACGCCTCCCTGGCCATCGGCATGATAGAGAAGCGGCACGGGAGGTACGCTTCAAGGATAGCAAAGGAGAACCTGGCGATAGGGAAGATATCCGAGGAACTCTCAAGGCACAATGCGAACCTGATACTGAAGCTCTTCAGGAAGGGGAGGATAGTCCAGCTCAAAGGGAACGCAAAGAGAAGGTTCGCCAGGATATCTCGGCTGGAGATGGGTGCCGCGAGGTACACGCAGCTCCTCAACTCGGTAAAGGGGAAGTCGGAAGGCGTGAAGCCTCTTCAGCACAGGGACTGACACGACCGTTCCAAATCATTTCCGCAGCGCCTGCGGCAGGTAGTATAATAGCATCTGGCCCGGGTTCGGGGTTCCAACTGTCACCGTTATCCCCGTGCCTGTGGCCGACGGGGCAACGCTCAGGTTGTCTGTCGCCTCGGCTGTGGAGGTCGCGTCGTCCTCTGCCCCAATGACCTGATCAAATGCCGGCAGTTCGTTACGGAAGCAGCATATCCCACGTCCCTTGAAATAGAGATTCATGTCTGCGTTCATCTCGCTGAAGTGGGCGCCCAGCCCGCCTCCGTACCCTCCCCACACGAACTCCACACCCCAGGTGCCGGTGTTCTGGCCATGCTGCACTACGAAGTCGGCCGAGTTTATCCCCGTCGGCATAGTTATTACTATCTGATCGTACTGGGTCTCCTGGGGCTCCGTCCCGAGGTCCGCCGCCGGTTTCCCGAGATGATATCCGAAAGAGATCGTCGCCTGGTTACCGGATGCCTGTACGGATGTAAGCAGGCTCACGCCGAGAGGAAGTGAGTAGGTAAGGTTCCCTGCCTCGCACCCGCCCCCGGACACGAGTGTAACAGAGGACGAGCCGTTGCACGACGGGCTTGTGAAGACCGCAGACGCCCCGCCGCTGCCCGACTGCGATGGGTTCCATATCTCGGCACCGACTATGAAGTCCGTGTTTGAGCTGAGGAATTCTGCATAGTTCTGTATCCAGAAGTATGAGGTACCGCTGTTCGTATTGATCGCCAGGAAGGAGTTCAGCTGGAGAGTTGCCCCGTTGAGTGCCCACGACGGAGGCGCCCCTTCCTGTCCTCCAACCGTCTGCGTGAACGGCTGCGCATCGAGCTGGGTCACGTTTGCGTTTCCCATCAGCGCGCTTGTCGAGAAAGGGTGTGTGCCCTCATCGGCAAGGCCCATCGGTGCCGTGCAGTAGGACCTAAGGCTGCAGATTGGTGCTGTCTGGTCAACTCCCTTATATATTACTGCATTGATGGGGCCTCCATCGACTGTCGGAATGTCCCTTTGGCCTACGGAATACTGTGCGGCCGACTCTCCGGCGGACTGATACGGCACCTCCCTGGTAGCCTCATGCCTCTCCACGGTTGCAGGCCTGTGCGATGAATACATCTCGCCATGTCCTGCAGTAAATGACGTAAGCGACGCAATTCCCAATGCCGCGGTCGCCACTGCGCCTCCTATTCTGTGTTCCCTAAATTTCATCCCTATCAGATCCTGATTGGTTTTGCTGGTATATAAACATTCAATCACGTAATGATTTCCATACAAAGTGTCGTTATGTTGTTATAATGCGATGCATGCGAGGGTCAGGACTTTCTGCTCCTCCCTGCCTTTTTTCCAAATGCCCGTGCGATCTCTCCAGAAACGTCAACGATCACGGAGTTCTTTGCCGGTATGGTGTTAGTCCCGTAGACTCTCGTGACCCCTGCCTGCAGGAGTTTGTGCCTCGCTCCGTCGGCCATTACAAGGTGAACCGCCGCGGTGACAACTTCTGTGGCGCCTCTGGAGTAAGCAAACTTAGACGCCAGCATTATCGTTGTGCCCGTGCTTATCATGTCGTCAACTATCACAACCTGCTTTCCATCGAACCTCTCGTGCGGCTTGTTCTTTATCCTGGGTATCCCTGTTATCCGGTCCCTCTCCTTGTCTAGGTGCGTGTACCCGCATCCGAGTATCCTCGCCGCCTTCTTTGCAAGTTCAAGGCCGCCTATGTCTGGGGCCAGTACGTATGGATCTGACAGGTCCCGCGATACCCTGCCCATCAGGGTCTCTATGGGCATTATGGAGTCGGCTCTTCCCCTGAAGAGACGGAGAGGCTTTTCCTTGTGCGGCTGCACCGTTACCAGCCTGCCTATTCCGGACGCGTTGAGCAGCCTCATTATCATGTGCGCGCTTACAACCTGCCCGTTAAGGAATCTCTTGTCCTGCCGCATGTACGCCAGGTAAGGCACTACGGCCGTTATGCTCTTTGCGTGCATGTCCTTCAGCGCATCCGCGATGAAGATCAACTCCATTATGTGCCTGTCCTGCGGCGCGTATGTCGACTGCACTATGACGACATCCTTCCCCCTCGCGTCGAACGGAACCTTCACGACAAATTCCCCATCGGGAAAGTCCTTCTTCTCTATGCGAAAGTACTCGGCCTTCAGGGCCCTTGCAAGATTTGGGCCTATCTCTCCGGACGCAGATCCACCAACAACGACCGTAGTCATCAGCGCTCCCTCTCCATCTCATCTATCTTCCTGAGCCTCCTGGCGTGCCTCTCCTCACCGGAGAACTCCTCCCTTGCCCACGCGGAGGCGATCTTCTTTGCCTCTTCTGTCGTCGTAAGTTCGCCGCCTATGCAGAGCACGTTTGCGTTGACGTGCTGCTTCGAGAGCTGAGCGCTCCTCACGTCGCTCGCGACGACCGCTCGGATCCCATTGACCTTGTTCGCTGCAATGCACATTCCCTGCCCGGACTTGCATGCGAGTATGCCTACGGCTTTGCGTGCAACAACCTCCCTGCAGAGGATCCTTGCGTACTCCGGGTAGTCGTCAGCCGCGTCATACTCCCGCGCTCCGATATCAACCACGCTGTATCCCTGCCTCTCAAGGTCCTCCTTCAGCTCCTTCTTGAGCTCGAAGCCCCCGTGGTCACTGCCTATGTAGATAACAGCCATAACACCACAATAAGATATATAGAATGCCGCAGATATATCTACAACAAGGCTTATAATACGAACACAAATGATAGGATGAGAAACAGGAAAGTTCACCGGATGGGCCAGGTCTTCCTGATCAGCCCTCACATCGCCGAGATCGAGGCGGCTCACGCAACCGGAAAGAACGTGCTAGAGATAGGACCGGGGCCCGGGATACTCACCAGATCCCTTCTTAGGGACGCGAAGACGGTTGTCGCGGTTGAAAAGGACTATAACCTGTACACGGCACTAAAGGCCAATATAACGTCGAAGAGATTCAGGATAATACACAAGGACTTCCTCGATGCAACTGACGATGAGCTGAATCTGGAGAAGATAGACATAATGATCGCGAACATACCCTACTCGATCTCGAGCAAGGTCATCGGCTGGCTCATAGAGAAGAAGATGCAGGCCGTGCTCTGCCTGCAGAAGGAGTTTGTCGACCACATGCTTGCGGAGCCGAATACGAGGGACTACTCCAACCTGAGCGTCACCACCTCGCTCTGCCTGAGAGTTACACGGATTGTTGAGGTGAACAGGAACAACTTCAGGCCAGTGCCGCTGGTCGACTCATCCATAATCTACATGAAGCCGCTATCCGATATGCCGAGCAGGGACGAGCTGAGGATAATAGCGGCGATGATGCAGCACAAGAAGAAGACGGTGAGGAACGCGCTGATCGACTCCCATGGGGGTCTCGGCATGGAAAAGAAGGAGATTGCCGGGATGGCCGACGGCTTGAAGATGAAGGACGAGAGGATATTCAAGTTGACTCCTCACGAACTCCTCTATCTGTCCAGGGAGATTCTCAGAATGAGTACCTCGGCTCCTGTATCTCCTTGAGTATGGCTGCCTTCTTTGCCTTCTTCCTGAATATCTCCTCTGCCTTGACCGATCCCTCCTTTCCCAGCAGCTGCTTGTAGTGCATCGGCGATGCCTGATCAAGCTCCATGCTGTTCGCCGCGTCTACAGCCTCGTCAACTCCCATGCAGTACGTTCCTCCCATCGGAAGGAGCGCGACTCCTGTCTTCAGCCCTTTTATCTCGTCTATGAAGTCTGTGTCTCCTGCGTGGTAGAGGGTCCTCCCGTTTAACTTCACCAGGTATCCGACCCAGCCATTCGATCTCGGATGATTCTGCAATCTCTCCTTGACGTTGTTGTAAGCCGGAACGGTGCTGAACCCGACACCGAGCGCACTGTACTTCTTGTTAGGTTCAACTCCGGTTACCTTTCCCACGGGTATCTTGTGCACGCTGTCTTTCGGGACGAAGACCATCGTCTCCCTGTCCGCTACCTTCCTTATCGAGTCGGGATGGAGATGGTCGAAGTGAGGATGCGTTATGAGTATTATGTCCGCTCTCTCGGTTACAGTGTCGAGGTTGAACGGGTCTATGTAGACGTTCCTCCCGTTTATCCTCAGAAGGAAGCTGGCATGCCCTATCCAGTTTATCTCATCCATCAAACTCCCCATACAACACATCCCGGATAAACAATATTAAGGCATCAGTGTTAATACGTGTATGGCCGGGGGACGTGAAGGCTTCCATCTCGCAAGACTGCTCGAAAGGGCCAAGGCCGACGGAATAGCGTACATAACTGTCCGTGGGGTTATCGAGAATGACGGGAAGATACTCCTGCTCAAGAGGGCGGACCATTACTCCATAACCGATATGTTTGAACTTCCAGGAGGCAGGAGATGGGAGAGGGAAGGAATAGGGGGCGCCCTCCGACGCGAGATCCACGAGGAGACCGGGCTCGAAGTCAGCAGGATCACCAGCATCCTAGTCAGCGATGACTACGTCTCGAGGAACGGGGAGCCGACAAGGCATATAGGATTCACCGTTGATGTAAAGCCCAGAGACGCGATAAGGCTCTCCCCGAAAGAGCACAACGGATACCTATGGGCAAGCCTTCATGAGGCATCGGAGCTTCCGGTGGCTCCAAGGTCGCTCAAGGTCATAAGCGCATTCGCCGAGATCCTTAGGACCGCATAGTGCTTGTGTGCGCGACTCCTTTTGCAGACAGATGCCAACTTACGTCCCACACCACGGACACTACCGAAGCATTTCTTAGCGCATAATAACCTCCTGGGTTCATAGATAATGTCATGGCAAGGATAACTGGGTATCCCCCCGAATTCCATCTCGCCAGGCTGGCCAAGGAGGCTCAACGGGATAGAGTCAGGGGCGTTACGGTCCGCGGCCTTCTAGACGATGAAGGCAGGATACTTTTGCTGCGGCGCGCGGCACGAGACCCGACCGGAGGAGACATATACGATCTTCCGGGCGGGCAGGCCAGATGGAAGAGGGAGGGCGTAGGCGCCGCGCTAAAGCGCCAGTTCCACAGCAAGACCGGGATCAACGTGGCCGTGATCAGCGGATACCTGGGCAGCCATGACCATCTGTCCGGGTCGGGGAAGAGGTACAGGCAGCTTAACTTCGTCGTCGAGGCAAAGGCGATTACCCCTATAAAGCTGAACAGGCTGGAGCACGATGCATACGTGTGGGCCAGCAGGTTCGACCTGAGACATCTTCAGGTCGCAGAGAGGGCAGGGTATGCGATCCGCGTGCATCTCAATAGAAGGGGCCGCTGAGCCGTAAAGATTATATCCTTTCATTGTTGAACCAGATCATGCCTGACAAGCAGTACGTATGGATGGACGGCGAGTTCGTCGACTTCAGCAAGGCCAATGTGCATGTTCTAACACACTCGCTCCAGTACGGCAGCGGGATATTCGAGGGCATACGCGCATACGAGACCGGGAAGGGCGCTGCCATCTTCAGGCTGAAGGAGCACGCAAAGCGCTTCGTGAACAGCGCAAGGATCGTCGGCATGGACCTCGGCATATCCCAGAAGGATCTCGAGGAAGCCATCCTCTCGACGGTCAGGAAGAACGGGCTCATGGGCTGCTACATAAGGCCGTTCGCGTTCTACAACGATGCTAACATAGGCCTCAGCACCATAGGCAAGAGGGTCAGCGTGGCAGTCGTTGCGGTGCCGTTCGGCAACTACTTCGCGAACAAGGAGAAGGGGATAAGCTGCAAGGTCTCGTCATGGCAGAGGATCAACTCATCGGTGCTCCCTCCTGAAGCAAAGGCGAGTGGAAACTACTCGAACTCCATACTCGCGTCTGTCGAAGCGAAGAGGGCGGGGTTCGACGAGGCTATACTCCTCTCCCAGTCTGGATACGTGGCCGAGGGGCCAGGAGAGAACATCTTTCTGGTCGAGGACGGGAAGCTAGTGACACCGTCGAAGGAGGCCGATATACTCATTGGCATAACGAGGGACTCGGTCATAAAGATCTCGGAGAGCATGGGACTGGAAGTTGAGGAGAGGATGGTGCACAGGGAAGAGCTATACGCGTGCGACGAGGCATTCTTCACCGGAACGGCGGCGGAGCTGACCCCAATAACGTCGATAGACCTGAGGAAGGTCGGGAACGGGAAACCCGGTCCGCTAACAAAGATGCTCTCTGACAAAATCTCCATGGTCGTGCAGGGCAAGGACCGGGAGTACGCGCAGTGGCTCACGTACGTGTAACGGTTTCCGTGTGCGCTTGTGAACCGTTCTCCAACCGATCCGTGCCATAATAAAAATATTATGATCCATTGCTAATCGATTATATGGCGGCCAATAAAAGGACTAGTGGCACAACTACGCCTTAAAAAAGGGCATGGCATCCTGCAGCAGCGGTAATCTTCTTCATAGTCGCGCTTGCCATCTTCTCAATTACATTATATGATATAACCTCTGCGGCAATGTCACAGCAGGCTGTGCAGAACTCGCAGCGTGCCTGTCCTGGTGCCTCGGTCACTGGTTCTGCCCAGAGCGTCTGGGCGAAGATTGGAGAAAAACATTATAAACCCAGGCTCAGTAAGAGGGTTGGGTGAAGAGTTGGTCTGGCGAGGGTGTGGTATGCCAGGATCCTTCAGCCGGAGCTCCGATCGCAGAAAACCGAACAGTCAAACATTGTTTATATATCAAGGGCGGAAGAGGGTATCTGGGGCACTAATGCTAGATGGCGTTAGTGCGGGGTGGTGTTCATGATAAAGACGATGGTCAGTGCCGATGCGCTCCGAAGTGCCCATAGGGGAAGCGAGGCAGGTGCGGACTACAGGGGGCTTCCGCGCAGTCTTATCGCCGACATCGAGAGGCTCACCAACAGGGACGGGTACATCAATGCGGGGATTCCCCGCTTCGAATACCTTTTCGGAAGGGACTCGATAATATCGGCGCTGCAGCTCCTGCCCATCGACCCGGGGGTGGCGAGATCCACCCTTACCGAACTCGCGGCACGGCAGGGAACCAAGCCCGACAGGGAGACCAACGAGGAGCCGGGAAAGATACTCCACGAGTGCTATGGCAATGGGGCGGATCGGGCATTCATGGAGTACAAGGCAGAGCTCGGATGGCTCAAGCCTGGAAAGCCGGTCTACTTTTCAGTCGACAGCACGCCGCTCTTCCTGATCCTCTTCTCGGAGTACTACTCGCTCACCAGGGACAGGTCTGTGTTCGAACTCATGCCTAAAGTCGACGCGGCAGTGAGGTGGATCCTTGACTACGGCATGGATGGCGGGCTCGTGAGGTACGGCAAGCCTGGCGAGGGGAAGGGCCTCCAGTCGCAGAGTTGGAAGGATGGCATAGGCAGGCTTCTCGACGAGGCAGTAGGGCCTGTGGCTGTCGTCGAGGTGCAGGGATATGCTTACCATGCGCTGGTCTCTCTCTCGTCGCTGGTCTATGATTCAAGGAACCCAATGCTTGCTGCAAGGATGAGATCCGCGGCAGCCACTCTAAGGGAGCGCCTCAACGACTTCTGGATGCCCAAAGAGGGATCCTATGCTCTTGCGATCGATGGAAACGGAAGGAGGATAGAGTCTGTGGCGAGCAATCCCGGCCATCTGCTCTTCACGGGAATACTCGACAGGGATCGTGCCGACTCGGTGGTATCGAGGCTCTTCAAGCCTGATATGCTGACCCCATATGGCATAAGGACCCACTCCATGCTCGATCCGGCATTCGACGAGCGCGACTACCAGCTCGGAACCGTATGGCCGCACGACAACGGCATCATAGCGTGGGGCCTGAAGAGAAGGGGCTATGCCGACGAGTACGGTGCTGTGGGGAACTCTGTCATTAATGCATACAAAGAGACCGGAACAGCTCCGGAGTACAACGGCGTCTCAAGTGAGAACAGGCTCATGGATCCCGGCGAGCTCCGCGTGGAGCCGTGCACCATCCAGGGATGGACCGCGGCCACACTGGCCAACCTCTTTGCAGGTATGCAGCAGGCATGAGCTCCGGCCATCCTCGGTGAGTAGGCTCACAGCAGCTTCAGTCCCAGTGTGAGCATGTCTATCTCCTTGCTCTTACAGTGCAACTAGCAACTGCTTCATCACATCTTACCACTATGTATTTAGATGCGGGGCTATTACAAAAGCTTTATTAAAACCAAGCTGTAACTACGGGTATGGACAAAGCGACAATGCAGAAGGCCAGGATCTACTTCTTACTTGCCTTTATCTGGGCCTGCCTGGCAACGGCCAACTTGCATGCTGAGCCTTACGTCCAGATAACCATCAGTCCCAGCTCAGCCACGATCTCACAGGGTCAGTCCATAACGCTCCATGCCAATGCAAGCTGCTTCGGAACGTGCAACTACAGCCAGCAAGACTGGTACAACAACTCGCAGTCAAATCCGAGCTACTACTATCCTATAAGCGGTGCAACCCAGTACAGCTATGTCGTTAGGGGCACCAGCCCCGGCACATACGGGTATATCTTCTGCCTGTACAACACGTACAATGGCTCCTACTACAAGGAGTGCAGCAATTCCGCCCAGGTCGCCGTGGCCCAGCCCTCCACTACTATATCGTCAACTGTCTACACCACCTCCCAAACTACCACCATACCAGCGACAACTGCGGCCCCTACAACAGTGGTTGTGACCACGGTTCCAACATCCCAAGAGTGGTGCGCCTTCCTGTACCGGAGCCCTTCAAATGGCGGAACGACTCTACCACAACCGTCGGCATGTGCGGGCATAGGGAGTTTCCTTACAATAAGTGCCACCCCTGCCAGCGGATACAAGTTCGCATACTGGTCTGGTTTGCCTGCAGATTGCAACTACGTATATGGCACATCAAGTGCTTACCAGAGCACCGACATAGCGTGCCAATCTGCGGGGAACTTCTCCATGTACGCATATTTCACCACTTTAACATCAACAGCGCCGACTACATCGGCGGTTCAGACAACAATCGCCCCTTCCACTTCGTATCATTGCAAGGTTTCTGGCATCCTTAAAGGATATGGCGAGATAG
>JAJYFQ010000079.1 GCA_021785375.1 Microcaldota archaeon
CCAGAATGTCAGCGTTGCGGCTCCGGCTGCAGCGCAGGCCGCACCGGCAGGAGGAGAGAAGAAGAAGGAGGAAGCGAAGGAGGAGAAGGTCAGCGAGGAAGAGGCTGCGGGAGGACTTGCAAGCCTGTTCGGCTGATTACCTTGATCGCGCACGCCCTCTCGGAATGATGAGCCCTTGCTTAGAGCGGAGTATGCGCACTCCATGTTTCCCCAAAGGGCAGGCATCTGCCTGCCCTGCGGATCGACTCCTTGCACCGTCCGGTATCCGCAGCATAACGTCAGTCAACCCCGCCTGCCCAACTCTTTATAAACATTTTTATCCCATTATCACCAGGTGTTAATTATGCAAGTATACGTAGAGAAGCCAAAGTGCACCGGATGTGCGCACTGCTTCGATGTCTGCCCTGTAGCGGTATTCCAGATGCACGACAGGGCATCGCCTGATGTTAATTCCGACGTCGCCCCTGAGGAGTGGAAGTGGAAGGGAACCCATCTGCCCGAGGTGACGGCGAAGTGGGGATCCGTGCAGGACGGCCACAAGCACTTTGCGGAGAAGTATGAGGGAGGAAGTGGCGGGATATCCGTTGCAATAAACGGGCCCTCTTGCATACTCTGCCAGGCATGCCTGATAGAGTGCGAAGGGGAATGCATCGTCATAACCGACGACAGCAACAACGTCTACCACTCGATCTACAAGTGAGCTGGGCACCTGCTGCATCGTTTTATTTAGGATCGATATAAGTTATATTAAAATATAACTTTTGTTTATTAATAAATTACGGTAGCGGGATTATACCTATTTCTAGATAAACTTAAATAGTTATCTATCTAGTAACTATACTATGTTAAAGAACAAACTCACTCCGCTGGAGCAGGAGATCTACTTCGCCCTCACGAACAAGGAGAACAGGCTCTTTACTTTTGAGATGATAAACCAGTTTGGGTTTGCGGGCCATGGCACGCTGAAAGGGATTCTCTCAGATATGGTCAGGAAGGGCTGGCTCACTCGGCTCAAGAAGGGGATGTACTACCTGAATGAGAGCGGAAGGCAGGGCATAGATGACCTATTCAGGGTGGCCACTCAAGTCTATAGTGGTTATCTTGCCTTCTCCTCGGCGCTTTACGTGTATGGAGCAGTGTCTGAGAGGCCATACACAGTGTACGTTGCGACAAGGAGGCTCTCCAAGTCGCGCATCATTGGCGAGATGGAGCTGCGAGCAGTGGCGATTGGCAGGAGAGCCGGTGGGATGGTCAGGTATGGCGATTATCAGGTTTCATCCAAACCAAAGAGCCTCTATGACTGCTTCTATCTTCCGGAGTATGCAGGAGGATACAGCAGGATTCTGGAATCGGTGCACGGCCTGAAGATGAACGCAGAAGAATGGGACGAATTCATAGGATATGCCAATCGATTTGAGAGAGAAGGATCGAAGAGGAAGATCGGCTACATGCTTGAGGTCTCTAACAAGGCTGTGAGGTGCGTGCCGAGGAGGATTATCGACTCGTTGAGGGGAGAGGGATCTCCGGTCAAGCTCGGCAGGGGTGCCAAGGGAAGATACATCAGGGAGTGGGGCGTCGTTGACTACCTTGGCGAACAGTATCTATTGGGATGGTCGAAATGATCATAGATGAGGACATATCCAGAATGCTGGCCGCAAGGGAAGGCCTGCCGCTGGACTTCATAGTGAAGGAGATGTACCTGATGGAACTGCTCGGCAGCCTCTCAGCAAAAGGCCTGCTCTCTGACCTAATCTTCAAGGGCGGGACAGCACTCAACAAGATATACCTGTCCAAGGATTACAGGTTCTCCGAGGACCTTGACTTTGATTTCGTAGGGAAGTCGTGGAACGGCAATACGGAACGCCTGAGAAAGGCATCGGAGAGCTTTGAGGGCACAGAGTCCAGGAGGTTTCGCGGAGGGAAGATACTCCAAATAGACTATGTCTACAGGACGCCGCGTGGGAAGGCCGACCGCGTCAGGATCGACATCAATCTGGATGCAAGAACAGAGACCGCAGAGAAAGTGGTCGAAAAGACCGTAGAGTCCAGATTCATAAACTCGGTGGTGGCAGGCGTAAAGACGTACGCGTTTGAGGACCTCCTTGCGAGGAAGATGTCAGCCCTCAGGGACAGGGCCGAGGGAAAGGACATCTTTGATGTAAGCAATGCGCTCGAGATTGCAAGGAAGAGTATGCTCGTCAGGTCTATCGGCGTACTGGTAGGTTCGCGCAGAGGGGACAAGAAGGCAAGGCAGTTCATAGAGGATACAATTAAGAGGGTCAGGAGCGTTGATCCCAGGCTTGCAAGGAACCTGACGAATCCATACATACCGATAGGGAGCAGGCCCTCCGACTGGTACATGCTTATAGAGTCGCTTGTGGCAAGCCTGGAGAAGCTTGCCGACAGCATTAATGAATGAGAGCTTCATGCTGCAGGGAATGGAGGGCGCACCGTCATAACCGACGATAGCAACAACGTCTACCACTTGATCTACAAGTAGTCACAATCTGCAAATATCACGGTTTCTCAGCGTATCTTTACGACCTTGATTGCCTTATCCTTTATCACTACGAACTTGCCAGCAAGGTCTACTTTCTTTATGACATTTCTGAGCACAGCGAGTCTTGCCTTCGGATCGTATGAGTGCATCCTTATCAGTATTATACCTTTTGACTTCTTACCAAATCTGAAGACCAGTTCTCCGAAGTCTTTGTCATCTGTAATTATTATTCTGCTCTCATTATTTGCCTTTTCTATCACTTCATGGTCTTTGGCTCCCAGATGCCAGTCTTTTACAAAGACGACATCGTGGCCATCCCTTATAAGTAGCTGTCCCAGTTTGCTCCCAGTCGATTCATCTATAAGGAACTTGACCATTGGCTAACCCACGATACGGATAAGAATCAGGAAGTGTTGATTATTACTGGCATTATCTCTTCCTGTGACACCACTTCCGCAGCGTATTCAAGCGCAGCCATAATGTCTTTTTCATTAAGCTGCGGGTACTCCTCAATGATGTCCCTAACAGTTAGCCCTTCAGCCATCCGCTTTATTATTGACTCGACAGTAACCCTAGTGCCTCGTATTATTGGTTTGCCAGCCATTATGTGCTCGTCTACTACTATTCTGGTCTCGACGTTCTTCATGATCATATTATTCAGAACAGGTATTTATAGCTGACGTTGATGGCCCGAATTAGGATGAGGAGATAGATAGACCTGATAGAGTGCGAGGGGGAGTGCATCGTCATAACCGACGACAGCAACAACGTCTACCGCTCGATATACAAGTAACTTATGCGGGTTCCCCTTCCGCAGCATTAATTCCGCCAGCAAGCAGGTTGACCATCGGCATGAGAGCCACCTCGCCACGCTGCTCTCCGGCGCCTGAATATATGACTATGCCCCGGGTGGGCCTGAATCTTCTTATGAAGTACCGCATGCCCCTGAGGTCGGCATCGTCAACCCTCGTGCCTGACTTTACCTCTATTGGGAGCAGTGGCTTCTTCAGGACGAAGTCCACTTCATTGATGCCCATGCGCCAGTAGTTTGCCGCACCTGTTGATGACGCAACCAGCGTCTCTGCGACAAATGGCGGATCGATACTGTTGTCTGCAAGAGCGAGGGATATATCGTATGGGTATACCTTTTTCAGCTTGCGCGACTCCATTCTGACGTTTGGCCTGAAGTTCCTTACCACCCTTATGAGCCTTGAGAATTCAAGATAGTAGAGGTGATTCTCCAGGGTTGTCTTGCTTACGCCCAACTCCTTTGATAGGGCGTCAGGACTCATTATCATTCCGGGCCTGCTGAAGAACAGCGAGACCAGCCCCTCAAGGAGCCTGAAGTTCACGTCTGGAAATGTGTCGGGCAGATCCACCCGGATTATCTTCGAAATGACGCTCTCGCGTATGTACCCCTTTATCTCCCCATCATCCTTCCATCCAACTATCTCGGGGAACACCCTCAGGACGTATCTGTCAAGTTCGGCCAGAAGCTCGCTTCTGTATGGTTCGTATCTGTCGACCTTCTTCCCGTACCTGAGTTCGTAGTACTCGATTATCGAGAGCGGCCTGACGTCAACCGCAAAGTACCTGCCTGCAAGATCGCTTATCGCCTTGGATTCCAGCTGCAGCGATGCCGACCCGGACAGTACGATCCTAAGGTTTGGAAACGCGTCATAGAGGGTCTTGACCTGCGAACTCCAGTCCTGGAGCTTCTGCACCTCGTCAAGAAAGAGATACGTTCTCTCATGCTTCCAGTCTGACCCGGTTATGCGCTGGTACTCGGCCATCATCTTCAGCAGGTCTGCGCCCGCAACGTCGAATGTGAAGTAGAGCACGTGCCTTGAATCCGCATCCTTCAGAAGGTCGCTTATCAGCTGGTAGATCAGCGTGCTCTTGCCGACTCTGCGCAGCCCGGTCAGCATAAGTATCTGCCTGTAACTGCCGAATATCCTTGACGCTTCTGAGAATGCCTTTCTCCTGTAAGGCCTCGCCAGTTCCTCGCCGATGCGCCCTGTCTGCC
>JAJYFQ010000080.1 GCA_021785375.1 Microcaldota archaeon
TGCGCGTGTCCCAAGGTTATCTTCGTTCGGCCGAGGGTCCGCTCTTCGCGGAAACGGCGAACGAAATAACCTCTGGACGGGACACGAAGGGCGCGGCCTGCAGGATCACAATTTTCTGAGGACAACCGCAAAGGGGCAAATGGGACGGACAAAAGCGGCAGGCACGGGGAAGGGGGCGTACGAGTGCGACCTTCATCTTGACATAAAGTCCAACAAGCCGGTGATAGAGAACCTTGTGAAGCTTGACGGAAACCTCAGGGGGACTACGGTGAGCGGCGAGTTCGGAGACGTGAAGTATGAGTCGAGCGACCACGGAGTCTACGAGTACCTGAAGAGGACGGCGCTCTCTAACCCGCACGCCAGCATAAAGCTCATCGAGCCTGACGGGAAGGAGGCCATATTCATGAGGTCGGTAGAGGAGCTCCCGAAGAGGGCGAAGCACATAAAGCCCCATCCGCTCGGCATAGGCACTAGCGACCTGCTCGACGCGGCGCACAGGAGCGAGAACAGGAGGCTCTCCGCGTTTTTGATCGAGTCATTCGCCAGGGTAACGCAGAACAAAATCGACGAGCTGAGCGTAGTAGACAAGACGATAAACATGGCCTCTGATCCGCACACCCTGGTGTGGGCCGACGCAGAGAAGATAATCAAGGCGATAAAGCAGATCAAGTGGATCGCGCCGGAACTCGACTCGCTCTCCACGATAGGTGAGAGGCAGATAGAGGTAGCGGTGAAGAACATACTCAACCCGCAGTTCTCGGCGGTCATAGAGAGGAAGCCGAAGGTCTTCCGCGGGGGAATACCGTTTGTCGTTGAGGCGTGCATCGCCTACGGGGGCGACGCGGGAAAGGCAACGCAGGAGGGATCGCGGGGCAACATACTCAGGTTCGCGAACAAGGTGCCGCTGCTCTTCGACGGCTCGAGCTGCGCCATAACAGTAGCGGTGAACGGCATCGACTGGAAGAGGTACGGAATACAGAACTTCGACGAGGAACCCGTAAGCGTATTCGTAAACGTCTCGAGCGTGTACATACCATACTCGGGAGTGGGAAAGCAGGCGATAGCGCAGGAGGACGAGATAATAGAGGAGATAAAGCTCGCAGTGCAGGACTGCGGGAGGGCCCTGCAGAGGCACATCAGCGGAATGAAGAGCAGGGAGCTGAAGGAGACCAGGTACAATGCACTCATGAGGTATGTGGGCCAGATGTCGAACGACCTCGGCGACATAACCGGGAAGGACAAGGAGCAGATAAAGAAGTCGCTTACGGACCTCATAGAGAAAAGATACAAGGACTTCGAGGAGGACGGCCCGGTGCAGGAGAAGGATGGAGCAAAAGAGGCGGCCAAGGCGGAAGAGGAAGAGTGAGGGCTTGTGCTGACTATCGTACTGATAGGATACGTTGCCGGATTGCTCACGACATTCTCCCTTGTCCCGGAAATATACAGGACGTGGAGGATTAAGGAGGCGCGCGACCTCTCATACTACTGGCTGGCCTCCCTGGGCGTTGGGGTTGTCCTCTGGATAGCGTACGGTATTTTCATATCGTCAATGCCGGTGATTGCGGCTAACTCCGCTTCGATCATTCTCGTCATGCTCCAGGCCCTCCTCACCGTTAGGTACAACAAGAGGAAACTGAAGAGGTAGATTGCAGTGCCGGAGGATCCGCCATTGGAATGGATGGCCGTTAAGCCCTTCTGGCCTTTTTGTACGCCGCGGTCCTCGCAAGCATCCTGACCATGGAGATGTATCCATCGTCAGGCTCGTGGTGTGGTCTTGGAACCCTCATTCCGAACTTGCGCAGCGTGTTTGGATCTATCTCCTCCCCGGATATTGTTGCCGGCCTGTAATTCGACCTGCCTTGCTTTTTCATTACCACATCCCAACGCAATTCATATGAGGAGCTGGTTTAAGTCCCGACTCTCCGTGTCTATGAGCAGGATGTATCCGTACTCAACCCCCATCTTCAGGAGCTCCGCCTGCTCGCCGTATGAGTCGTAGAGCTTCTCGAGGAAGTCGAGCCTGTCAGCCTCATTGAGGAACGCTATGTATATCTTGTACGGGCTGTTCAGCGCCATGTCCTTCATCCGCGAGCCCTTCGAGTGTATGATTATGTGGGCCTGAGTGCCCCTCCTAGTTATTATCATGTCAACATTAGGATCCGCGTCGAGATCGGTGAAGAGCATCGCGTTTGTGACGCAGAAGTCCCTCAGCTTCCTGAAGATCGTGAGGTACTCGATGTCGTGCTTCGATTGTGCCACCCACGCTGACGGCGCGTAGTAGCCGCCACTCGTGACGAGTGTACCCTGGCTCACGAGCTTGTTGAGCACGGCTGCCATGTTCTGCAGGGTCACGGCGACTGGCACGTTGTCGAGCCTTAGGTTCATGCTGACCCCGTTCTTGACCTCCTCAGGGGTGAGCGGCATGTACTTCCAGTGGTACCCGAAATTTACGGAGTCGAATATCCCTGTTACCGATCCCGTGTCGGCCTTCATCTTTACCTTCTTCATCGGAGGGAAGTTTGGCACGTCTATATAGTAGTCATCGGTGGACGGGGCCTTGAGCACGAGATTCAGTATGATGACGAATATTGCGGCGACCCCGAACTCTATGTAGAGGGGAGGTATTCCCCTGCTCGT
Source organism: Microcaldota archaeon (assembly GCA_021785375.1). GTDB lineage: Archaea > Micrarchaeota > Micrarchaeia > Micrarchaeales > CABMGC01 > JAKAVK01. The sequence continues at coordinate 2,638 of JAJYFQ010000080.1, forward strand.
GCTGACGTAACTGGTCGAGTAGGTGTAGTTGGTGCCGAACATCTCGAACCTGAAGGCCTTTGACCCGTAGTTCTGCGCCGACCCTCCGGGCAGGGCGTATGTGAGATTTCCGTTGTGTATCTGGCCTTCGGTCTGGTACCCACCGTTGATGTACGCAGTATAGCTCGCGTTTGATATGGGGAATCCGTTGCTCCTCATCAAGAACGCGAATGTCCCGTTCCTGAAGTCCAGCGAGACGGGGTCTATGCTCACGTTAGCGATGGCGAAGAGCGAAGACCCGTAGACGTTTCCGTTTATGTCAACGAGCGATGCGGTGTAATAGCCGTCCGGCATCTGGAAGGAGTAGTAGTGCACGATGCTGAACTGGCGGGTCCCTATGAATCCGAGGGAGATCGACCTGTAGAGCGATCCGGTCATGTTCCTTATGTCTATGTGGAACGAGGTACCTCCGCGCACGTTGTTGTTGCTGGAAGCTGTGACAGGCAGGCTCTGTGTCTCTCCGAACACGGTCGGCATGCCAACGACGCCCTGAGGCGCGTAGGTCATCCTGAACGGTATCTCCACCGAGCTGTTTGTACCCTGATTTGCAAGGTAGACCTTTATCAGCGAGTACGACTCGTTGACCGTATTTGGTCCAAGGCCGCCGGTGTTGTTGACCCACTGCAGCGTTGTAATCACGGGAACCGTTCCGACCGAGTTGCTGACGGTGAAATTGGTGGCCCCGTACGCCAGCCTCTGAATCCAGAACCTCGTGTCTATTATCCCCGCGATGTCGTTTGCCATGCTCCCCACGCTCGACCAGCCCACGGTCGGGTAGTTGCCGAAGGCGACCATGGTGCCGTTCCTCGAGTTGACGGCGCTGACGTATCCGTAATTCACCCCTCTGGCGAACTGGAACGTGGGAGACTTGAAGACAAGGCCCGGAGGAGTGTAGTTTCCGGGCTTGAAGAGGAACGGGCTCGTGGCGAGCGAACTGTTGGAGAGCTGGCTGAGATCCTCGCTCGTCGTGTTGAAGACATCCTCTCCCGCACCGAGGGAGGTGGTGAAGTTCTTCCCTATGTAAACAACCGTATCGCCGCGATTCAGCAGGGTTAGAAGCGTCGCGTTTCCACTGACGACGCTAGGACCACCGTACGATGAGTTCGGGAACATCAGGCTCGACTGGATGAGGCCGGCCTGGAGCACGACTATCGAGTTCTGGGGTATCTCGGAGATGTTTGCGAGCGAGACGTAGTTGAAGCTGCTCGAGTTCTGGATAAGCCCCCTTGCCGCGAGAGCCTTCTGAAGGTACTCTGCGAGTATGCCAGGGTCAAAGCACTGGAAGCAGTAGTCTAGGGCGCCCACCCTCGTGTCTATCAGGTATATCGGCTCGACGGGCCTCTTCCCGTAGACGTAAAGCGAGACGTTCACACTAGAGACGTTGGAGAGGCGGTAGCCCAGGAGTGCATACTCGACCAGGGCCTGCGTATCGTTGTAGTTGAGGACGCTGCTCTTGCCTATGGTGAGGTTGGCGATTATGTTTCCAGTTGGTGTTGGGGCGGACGGCCGCGTGAGCGCACTTATGACTCCGCCCACATAGACCATGAGCCCCAAAAGTATGATGGCGAATATGGCCACGAAGATGATGGCCATTCTTATTTTTCGGTCCATTGGCTAACACACCTACTGCCTCTCCGTCTTCAGCACGTACTTGTCTATCAGCCGCTGCACGAACTTAGATACGGCATTGGTCTGCTCATTCGGCCTCTTGACCACCCTGTACGTCTTGACGTAAGAGAACTTCCTGTTTATTGCGAACGTGTACTTCATGGGATTACTCCTTAAGCTCCAGATAGCCCTCAGACACCATCTTGTCGAGTATCTGCTCAACTCTCG
>JAJYFQ010000081.1 GCA_021785375.1 Microcaldota archaeon
ATTACATGAAGCAGGGTTATAAAGGAATAATATTCGAGGGAACAGGGCTCGGGCAACTTCCCGTGTCGGCGAAGCACGCCGAATTCAACTGGCTCTCTGCGCTAAAGAAGGCCAATGAGAACGGAGTAGTCATCGGGATAACCTCGCAATGCCTGTACGGGCGTGTGAACGGGTGGGTGTACAGCAACGCAAGGATGCAGAGGGATGCCGGGGCGATCTACTGCGAGGACATGATGCCCGAGGCGGCGTACGTAAAGCTCGGATGGCTGCTCGGCAATTACACCCCCGAAGATGCGAAGGGGATGCTCTCCAAGAATCTCGTTGGGGAGATAAGCGACAGGACTACGTACGATGAGTTCGAGGTATGACTGGCGATAAGATGGATGACATGGGCGAAAAGTATTACGAAAAAATCGGATTCATGTGCGGGCTCGAGATCCACCAGAGGCTCTCCACATGCGGGAAGCTCTTCTGTTCATGCCCCCCAACTCTTCCCGGGCCGGATGAAGAAGAGAATGCAGAGATAACTAGATACCAGAGGGCAACTGCGGGGGAATTGGGGGCGATAGACCGTGCCGCGAGCTTCGAGCAGTCCAAGGCGCGAAGATTCACTTACCTGGTCAACAACAATCATGCGTGCCTCGTGGACATAGACGAGGAACCGCCACACAGAATGAACGGGGAGGCGCTCATGACTGCGCTTGGCATCGCCACGGCCATGAGGATGGCAGTCCCTGACGAGCTGCAGCCTATGAGGAAGCAGGTGGTTGACGGCAGCAACCCAAGCGCTTTCCAAAGGACCACAAAAGTGGGCCTCAACGGGAAACTCGAAGTGGAGGGGCACGAGATAAACATAATATCCGCTTTCATCGAGGAGGAGTCCGCGGGGATAGAATCAAACACGAGCGACAGCATCACATACGAGACAAGCAGGATAGGCATTCCGCTGATCGAGATAGACACCGATCCATCAATAAGGTCACCAAAAGAGGCAAAGGAAGTCGCCCTGAGGATAGGGACCATGCTAAGGCTCACCGGAAAGGTCCAGCGCGGGATAGGTTCCATAAGGCAGGACGTAAACGTATCGATAAGAGGCGGGGCGCGTGTAGAGATAAAGGGCCTTCAGGACATCGACTTTCTGGATAAGTTCGTCGAAAACGAGGTCTTGCGGCAGCAGAACCTGATCCGTATCAAGCTGGAGCTTGAAAAGAAGGGCGCATCGGTTGGAGAACCGAAGGATATCACAGCAGTTTTGGGTGGCTCCAAGGCAAAGATAATATCCGGGGCAGTGGCATCCGGTGGGATAGTTATGGGATTCAGGCTTCACGGGTTCAAAGGGGTCATCGGCGCGGAGGTAAATCCCGACAGGAGATTGGGGAGCGAGATCAGCGACTACGCCAAGATGGGTGGGGTCAACGGAATAATACACAGCGACGAAGATATGGGCAAGTATGGAATAACAGAAAAGGAACTCGAACTGATAAGGAAAGCACTAGGGGCCGAAAGTGATGATGCGTTCGCACTCATAGCAGGAAAGAGAGAAGCGGTAAGGACCGCAATCGGATTTGCGGTTGGAAGGTCAAAGTCCGCAATAACCAATGGCGTGATGCTTGAGACGCGAGGAACCATTAACAACAACCTGTACACCACCAGATTCCTGCGGCCACTTCCGGGGGGGTCAAGGATGTATCCCGAGACCGACGCAACACCGGTGCAGATAACCCCAGAAATGCTGGAGGAGGCAGCAGACAACGCCCCTGACATAGAGAAAGAGAGGAAGCAGCTCATATCCGATCTCAAGACTCCTGTGCTCGCAGGCCAGATGATAGTCTCGCCGAGGTTCGGGACCTACAAAGAGATTGTGAAAAGGACCAAGGCAGACAGGATATTCGTAGCCAACATCCTGCTCCAGAAATTCACAGAACTCAAACGCAACAACTTCAACGTTGATGGCATAAGCACGGAGAGGCTGATCGAGCTCTTCAATGATTATGGTGAGAACAGGATAACAAAAACTGGGATCGAGGAGGCGCTCAAACGATTATCAGAGAAGGACTCTTCGGTGCAGGAGATAATAAAAGAGAAGAGCCTCGGAAGGGTATCCGGAAAGGAACTGAAGTCCATCATCGATTCGGAGATGCGGTCGGCAGGCGAGGGTGCGGCAAAGCCTGAGATAATCAGGCGCATAATGTCAAAGCACAGGCTCAATGTTGATGGGGAAGAGCTCAACAGCATGCTCAAAGGTTGAGGTGGGGGAATGAAGTATACTATAATCGGAGCCGATATGCAATCGCTAAGAGTCGATCTTGATACGGGCGAAGCCGTGTACGCCGATTCAGGAAAACTCATAAGCAAGGACGATACTGTAATAATGAACCCGAAGGCGGCCGGAGGGCTTGTCGGAATGCTGGAAAGGAAGGCCACCGGAGCAACAGCATTCGTCACCGAGTTCAAGGCCCGCGACGCACCGGGTCACATGCAGGTTGCAGGCCTCTTTCCGGGAAAGATAGTGCCAATAGACATAGTCGAGGGAAGCAAGTTCATAACCGAGCGGAAGGCATTTCTCGTCAGGGAGGAGTCGGTAAAGTTTGGAATATACGTGGCCAACATGGCCGAAGGTATGTTCGGGGGCACCGGCTTCGTGCTTCAGGAATTTACCGGGCCGGGTAGGATACACATTCATGTAACCGGGGACGTCATAGAGCACAACCTCGACGGAACCAACACCGTTGAGGTAGACCCATCGCACGTTGCCGGATTTGACGGAACTCTTGAGTACAAGGTACGTTTCGTCGACAACGTAAAGACGGCAATGTTCGGGGGGGTTGGGCTCTTCCTTGCCACGTTCAGCGGGAAGGGCAGGCTCATAACCCAGACCATCTCCCCATACAAGCTTGCCGCAGAGATATACTCGGAGGGACAACAGATGCAGAAAGGCAAGCAGCAGTGATAATATGCCGACAACCATTTACAAAGGGCACGTATTCGATCTGGTCTACCGCAAGCTAAAGCTTCACGGCAGGGAGATAAAATTCGAGTACGTCTCCAACCTTGGCGCGGTTGTGGTTCTTCCCATACAGGGGGACGGCAAGATACTTATAGAAAGAAACCTCAGGCATTCGATAGCAAAGACGCTCTACGAGCTCCCTGCAGGGCACATCGAGAAAGGCGAGACACCAGAGGAATCCGCGTCCCGCGAGCTGGTAGAGGAGACCGGATATAAGCCGGGAAGGATAAAGAGGCTCTTCAGCTCCTACTCCTCTCCGGGCATCAGCGACGAGATCAACCACTTCTGCCTGGCAACAGGGCTGACCAAGGGAAAGGCAAATCCGGAAGTTGACGAGGACATCACCGTAGGCTTCATCAGCCTGGAAAAGGCCCTGTCTATGATAAGGGGCAACACGATAAGGGACACGAAGACCATAGCTGCGCTGCTTTACTACTCGAATTACGTCAAGGGGAGATGAATGGAGATAGGCCATACCGCAGGCAGGTTCTTTACAAAGATTGGAGAGAGGGAGGCAGAGCTGCTCTACAGGATGGTCGACCAGAAGACGATGAGCATCTATCACACATTCGTTCCCGAAGAAGCCAGGGGGAAAGGGGTGGCAGACATGCTCGCTCTCGCAGCATTCGCGTACGCTAAGGAGAAAGGAATGAAAGTAAGGCCCGACTGCCCCTACATACCCCACTTCCTCGAAAAGCACCCGGAGCTGAAGGAGCATTCCGTATAGCTTGCGGAAGGGCCCCTGTCAAAAACAAACAAAAAATATAAAAAGATAGCCCGCCAGTTATAATCGACCAGCAGAGCACTGAACAGCACAGAGGAAAGTAACATGGCACTGTTAAGGAGTAAGCCACAGGCGAAGGAACCGTACAGGGTAGTTGCCGCACCATACGTCGATAAGGCATCGCATCTGAGCCGGGAAGATCTGGCCAGGCCCGTAATGAAGGGGGAGAAGAGATGTTCATCGAGGGCCCTGGCAATGATACATGAGGACAAGGAGTGGGCATACGCCCTCGGCATCGCGCAGCACGAGTTCCTGTTCAGGACCAAGGACCCCGCAGGAACACCGCTGATAGTTCACGCATTTGCAAAGTCCTGGGAGCTCACAAGATACTATGCCGAAAAGCATCCGGAGGTCTTCCTCAAAACCTACGATGGCAGGACCGGTGCCGGAAGGACCAAGACATCCATAGGGGGCCAGATATCGCTTATGCATCCGGACATGGTAACTCTGGCCGCAACTGCGATCCCCGATATACTTTCCGCTCCAGTGAACGAAAAGTCCAAGAAGATTGTAGCCCACACCCTGGCGGAGTTCTACGCAACGCATACGCATCCTGGCACAAGGGAAGGCGAGCACAACCAGACGGCCCGTATGATATACGTGCTGCTGCCCAACCATCCTTCGTACAGTGCCGCTGATTGGAACGGCAGGAGCCCAAGAAGCATAATACGCAAGATGAGCAAGAGCGCCTCCCCTATATTGGAA
>JAJYFQ010000082.1:0-1157 GCA_021785375.1 Microcaldota archaeon
TTATCTTCATCTCCTTTCCAACCTTATCAATACCGTACGCCAGCGATGCCGCTGTTGGCTCGTTTACAAGCCTGACCACTTCAAGTCCCGCGATCTCCCCGGCATCCTTCGTAGCCTGCCTCTGATTGTCGTTGAAGTATGCGGGAACCGTTATCACCGCCTTTTTGACCTCCTCTCCCAGGAACGCCTCGGCATCCTTCTTGATTTTCTGCAGGAGAAGTGCAGAGAGCTCCTGCGGAGTGTACTCCTTGTTGAATATCTTGTACTTGTAGTCGGTTCCCATCTTCCTCTTGAACGCGTTTACGGTTCCCTCAGGGTTCGCCACCGCCTGCCTCTTCGCAGGCTCGCCGACAAGCTTCGACCCGTCCTTCGTAAACGCGACGTAGCTCGGGAATGACTTCCCGTAGAGTGATGTCCCTTCCGCGCTAGGTATTAACACCGGTCTACCTCCTTCAAGCACTGCTGCTGCTGAGTTCGATGTTCCCAAATCTATGCCTATAATCTTAGCCATTTTATTCACCTTTTTCGTCTTTCTTCTCGTCTTCCTTTTTCTCTTCATTAGCCGGCTTTCCGCTTGAAACTATCACAGAAGCCGGTCTGAGCATGATTCCATTCAGCGTGTATCCTTTCCTTAGTACCTCCAGTATCGTTCCCTCCTTCTTGTCGCTCTCCCTTGTCAGCATTATCTCGTGCCTGTATGGATCGGACGCACCATTCGTCTCCATCTCCTTGAGGCCCATCGACTTCAGTATGCTCTTGAAGTTCGTGAAGACGAGCTCAATGCCCTTTGTCTCGGCTTTTCCGTTGAGCGATGCCATCGCCATATCGAACTCGTCGATCGTTGGAAGGAGTCTTGTTATTGCCTCTGCCTTGCCCATATTCTTTGCTTCTGCCAATTCCTTTGCTGATCTTTTCTTGTAGTTGTCAAATTCCGCTGCGAGTCTGAGGAGCCTCTCCTTCACTTGCTCTGCGGATTCCTCTGCCTTCGGCTCGGCCTTGTCTGCATCTCCCCTATTGGGGTCACTGCTTTTTTCTGCTTCTCCTTCTGGCATACATCTCTTCCTCAAACATATTGTCGAGCTTCTGCGCCATGTCCATCATGCGCTGGAACTCCCTCATCATGTCCGCCTGGAGCTCCTCCAGCGTGCTCTCCATGT
>JAJYFQ010000082.1:1167-4353 GCA_021785375.1 Microcaldota archaeon
ATTCGATCTCAGGTAGTATCTCCTTCCCTTCCTCACGACAAGCCCGGAGTAGATGAACCTATTGAGGTGGTATATAACAGTAGTGCGCGGCGTCTCGAGCTTGCTGTTCAGTTCCTTGCTCGTGATCCCGCCGCCCTTTATAGTCCTGTCTACTATCTCCCTGAGCATTGAAGGTTCAAGGTCGTCCTTCTCCCCCCCTAGATCGAGGGATTCGCAGAACCAGGTGACGATTGCATTAAGGTCGTCCTTTGCAGGCTTCCCTATCTGCTTTATCACGAGCTTCTCTTCCTGAGCCATATTCAATATTATTTTCATTTAGATATATAAATGTTTGTATTCTTTCAATAAAAAGTTGAACATTCAGATTAATATTGCTGTTGGTGTACCTTCGGGGGATTGGCTTTTTGTAAGAGTTATAAGCTTTGGTTCGCATCTATCTCTCGTGTAGCATGCGAATCGCTTTCGTCTACGATGCAGTCTATCCGTGGCATATCGGTGGTGTTGAGTCGGTAAATTACAACGAAGCACGCGAACTAGCGAAGGGGCACGAGGTCCACTTCTTCTCGATGAGATGGCCCGGGATGCGGAGCGAGTTCACCAAGGACCGCATACGGTACCATGCGTACCATGGCACTGATCAACAGAAGTTTTACAAGCACGGCAGAAGATCGATATCGCAGGCCATTGCATTCGCGGTAAACATGTTCAGGATCTTCAGCTACGACTTCGACGTCGTTATAACGAACCAGTTCCCGGTGCTCCATCTTCCCGTCCTTATGCTCTACTGCAGGATCAAGAGATGCAAACTCGTGATGCAGGTCGTCGAAGTTTGGGACAAGGAGTACTGGAACGAGTATGTCGGTTGGGTTGCGGGAACCCTGTCTAACGCGTACGCAGCGTTTCTCCTCCACCACGCGGATCTTTACGTTGCAAACTCAAGCACAACTGCAGGAAGGCTCAGAGACGCGGGAATAAGCGATGGCAAGATCAGCGTCTTCAGCCCTGTCCTGGAGGACAAGGAGGTCTCAGGGGTGAAGGCCAACAGGAAAAGGGATACCATCGTCTTCTCAGGGCGCTTCATAAAGGAGAAGCGGATCGATAAGTGGATCGAGATATTTGACAGGGTCAGGAAGAAGGTCGATGTAAAGGGCATTCTGATAGGAAACGGGCCGGAGGAGGGGCGAATACGCGATGAGATACGGCGCCGCGGGTTGGTGAAGCTCATCAGCATAAGGGACTTTTACAGGAGCAAGAAGGCGTTCTATGAGGGCATTAAGGGATGTGGCGCTATGCTGAACATGTCAGAGCGTGAGGGCCTTAGCATCGTCACCCTCGAGAGCCTGGCGCTTGGGACTCCGGTCTTCCTGCCCGCTGGGTCGCCCATTCCGAGGGAGATAAAGGAAATGTGCATAGTGGATGTTGAGGGGAAGCTTCCTGCCAGAATAGCAGGTGCCATCAGATCAGGAAATAGAAAGAGATGGATAAGTCACACAGAGAACTTGGAGCAGTTCAAAGTCTCCAGGATAAAGAAGTTCTACGGCGACCTCTTCGCGAGGCTATGGCAGTAACGCTACGAATTCTTTCTCAGGAAGTTGATGTTCGCCTCTATCTTCTCTATGGACTGCCTGATCCTCAGGTTGATGTCGCCCCTCCTGTTCCTGGACCTCTTGTAGAACGAGGCAATCTGACTTCTCTCCTCCTCAGAGGATATTCCGGCGAGATTTGTAACGAACCTCTCAAGCATATGTGTGCCGCTGTCGTAGGTCTTCATGAGAAATGGCCAGTTCCCCCTAGTCCACCCCCATATCATCCTCCTCCCGACGGGGTTGGATGAGATGATGGCTGGAAGGAGAAATGAGTCCTGCAGCCGGACATCCTTGGAGAAGGCGAACCGCAGGGCACCCCGTATCAGCTTCGGATCCCTGAAGAGCCCTATCGACTGAAGGAGTCTACGCTTGTCGTCAGGCATCTCCTCCTTCTTGTAGAGGCTGACCATCTTTGAGTACATCCTCTGATCTCCGGTCCACGCAGCTATCGCATAGACAGCTCCCTTGAGATCCGGATCGAGCTTCTTGGTTTTTAGGTACGCCGAGAAGAGTGCGAGTGTCCTTGATATCGTGGGCGCGTGGCCCATCTGCCCGAGGGATAGTATTGTCATGCTCCTGAGCATCGTGTCGAGGCTCTTCTCCCCCCTCTTCTTTCCCCACCCCAGCCGGTGCAGGATCCCTAGATGGTACTTTACCCCGACTTCTTTGGCCCTCTTAACTGCCTTCGTGCCTTCAAGCATGGTCCTAAGCCATCCGAGGTGGGATGAGATTGAGAAGCTGAGTGGATGGTCTGGGTCCAGGCAGTACGACTCTATGAAGGAGAAGTACTCCTCTGCAGGTATCCTCCCGGACCTGGCGAGAGCGAATAGATCGCTCTCGATGCCCCACGCATCCGGGCCCTTGATCCTCTTTGCCTTTATCCCTGATCCCAGTTCCTGCAGCATTTGGCTAGGATACCTGACCCTGTAGAGGTAATCCTGACCGTAGTTGAGCTTTACCCACCCCTCGCTGTTGTGAGGCATAGTTGCCGACTCCTTTATGAGCATGATCTCTCCGCGCTTCCCTCCCTTTGACACGTACGGAATCGGCACAGGCCATCTCTCTGCTCTACCGGACCCGTAGTCTACGATGAGAAATCTGCGCTGACGTACCGTGATCCTGCCCGCCATGTCAGTTGCGACTTCCACTATGGGATACCCTGGTTGGTTTACCCAACTGCTTGCAAATTCAGACGCGGTGATTGCCGACTGCCTTCCTGCAGTCCCGTCTATCGCCCCCCACAGATCCTGCTTCTCCGCATTCCCATATGCATGGCTCTTCAGATATGTATGAAGGCCCTTCCTGAAGTTCTCAGCGCCCACATACGTCTCTATCATGTGGAGCACCGTTCCCCCCTTGTCGTAGCTTATGCTGTCGAATATCTGGTCAACCTCTTCGGGGGTGCTTACGTGCACGCTTATCGGATGCGTCGACTTCAGCGGATCCGCGGCGAACGCAGTCGCTATCACGTCATCGAAGTACTGCTCTTTCATGTTCCATTCGGGAAAGACGTGGTCGAGGGCCTTGTTCGCCATGAAAGTGGCGAAGCTCTCATTGAGCCAGAGGTCGTTCCACCACTTCATGGTGACGAGGTCGCCGA
>JAJYFQ010000083.1 GCA_021785375.1 Microcaldota archaeon
CTCGGAATATACGTTGCTCTCCCTTACCCTCCTGGCTATCCGGTGGCAGTATTGACCCCCGCAATCAAAAACTAGTATGGAATCCAGCATCATGTACTTCCTTTGGCGGATCAGCTATATATCCTTTTCTGGATTGGGGTCAAAACGGCTGAGAACAGATGATTTTTATATCTTGCCCTACCAAATGTGAAACAATTCTATAACTGTGATTCTATGCTATGCGAGAGATGCAGTGCCGAGATCTACAAGCACGAGTTCTGCAGGTACTGCAACAGGAAGATATGCACCAACTGCGTCAAGAGCTCGAGGAGAGTGAGCAAGACGCAGAGGATAGTCATCTGCAAGGACTGCTGGTCTGTCATGAAGAGAAGGAAGGCCTTCAAGTCCATGTCGAAGGACCAGGCCTGATCATACCTTCCTTACGTATATCCTGATTGTTTCATCCTCCAGCTCGATCTCCTTTCCATGAATCTGTGGATCTTCCCCTGCATCTATCTTAATCGCATTGACGTCCTGTGCTATCTTCTTGCCGTTTACTGCTATTATCTCAGCGATATCTGGGGTTGACCTGTAGAGAAGCGTTATCCTGTCAGACTTCTTCAGCATGAGGTCCTTCCTTGCCAGCTGCACCCCCCTCTCGAACTCCCTGATTATTGCCTCATCGCGCAGCTCCCTGCTTATCTCCTTGTCCACGTAAGCTATCCCGGCCTTGAAGCTCACGGCATTCTCCTTCTCCACCTTCCTTATCACCGTGAAGTGGTCATTCGTTACGGAGAACGTTCCCTTCTCGGTGTGCAGTTGGTAGTGACCTGTCTTCTCTATCTCCCCGAGCATCGCATCAGGATCCGCCTTCTTCAGACCCTCGGCTACTGCAGACGCGCTACCCTTGAACTCCGGCCCCAGCTTCTGGAATGCGGGCCTTATCTCAAGGCTCGCCTTCTGCATCATCTTCACATCGAGCTTCTTCACGTTTATGTAATCCTCTATGAGGCTGGAGAGCTTCACGAGCGCATCGTACGCCTTCTGGTCGGTGACCTCGAGGTGCGCGGCCATGAGCGGCTGTCTGAGCTTCAGCCCCTCCTTCTCCCTGCTGAACAGGAGCGCCGTTATTCCCGCAAGTGCGGTCTCGAAGTCTCCCAGGAGGTCTTGATCTCCAGCATTCTTGTCGGATCTTGGCCACGACTCAAGAGTTATGCTCTTCTCCCTCCAGTAGTTGTCGAGATAGATCCTCTCAGCAGCGAACGGAGTGTACGGCGATATCATTACGAGCGTCTTGAATAGGAGATGGTTTATCAGGTCGAGTATGAGCCTTGCCTTCCTTCTGTCTGCATAGAGCAGCTTCTTCTTCGCCATCCTCAGGTAGAACCTGCTCAGGTCCTCGGTTATGAAAGCCCTTATCGCTTCGGCTCCCTTGTGAATCTCGTAGTTGTCGAGGTATCTGGTTACCTCCCTCACTGTTGCGTTCATCTTGAGGTAGATCCATCTCTCCTCTGGGTCAAGTTTCACGATCTTGAACGACGCCTTGAGCTTCTTCGGCCTGTAGCCAACCGCATCGGAGTAGTATTCGTACAGGTTCGCTATGTTGTAGAGGAGCCTGACAGTCTTGTTCGCATCGCTTATCTTATCCGGGCTGAACGTGATGTCCAGTTGCGGCACGTGCGAGGTGCACCAGAGCCTGAATGAGTCGGCCGTTGCCGACTTGAGGACGTCTGAGAGGGGGACGTAGTTGCCGAGCTTCTTGTGCATCTCCCTGCCGTCGGATCCGAGCATCATCCCGTCTATCCCGACGTGCCTGAACGGGTTCCTGCCGTTTATTATGGTCCCCATCTTCAGCTGGTAGGAGAACCAGCCCCTCAACTGGTCAACGCCCTCGAGGATAAAGTCGACAGGGAAGAGGGAATCGAACTGCTCCTGCGTGAGGCTCGCCCTGTAAGCAACGCTCGAGTCAAACCAGACGTCGAGGACGTCGCTTATCCTCCTCATCTCCTTTCCGCACGACACGCACTTGAGCCTCACCTTGTCGACGCTGTCCCTGTGGAGGTCGTCGAGCGACTCTACGTACGCCCTGTTGGTCGCGTTCTCGGCCAGTTCCGCCAGCGAGCCTATCACTTTCTGCTCCCCGCATTCGCATATCCATATCGGTATCGGGGTTCCCCAGTACCTCTGCCTTGAGATCGTCCAGTCCGGAGATCCCTGCAGTATCTCCTCCTGCCACTTGCTCGCCTCTGCCGGATGCCACGAGACCTTCCTGTTCTCTCTGATCAGCCGTTTCTTGACTCTCTGTATGTTTATGAACCACTGCTCTGTTGCGATGTATATCAGCTTCGTGTCGCACCTCCAGCAGTGAGGATAACTGTGGGTTATCTGCGCATGATGCAGGAGAGACCCGCCTGCCTTCAGGTCAGCAAGTATCGCCTTGTTGGCCTGTTCCTGTACCACCAACCCTGAGTACTTGCCAGCTTCTCCAGTGTACTCACCCTGCTCGCCCACCGGCGAGAATATTGGTATCTTCTCCCTCTTTCCGACAAGATAGTCTTCAAGACCATGTCCCGGAGCTATGTGGACAAGTCCGCTTCCCTCGTTAATCGTAACCAGCTCCTCGGCCATTACCACCTTGTGGTACTTCCTGAACTCCTTCTGCTTCTCTATCGCTCCCTCCAGGGGGCTGAGGTACTGCAGTCCAGAAAGCTCGCTCCCATAGAACTCGCTCTCTATCACCGCGCTCTCGTCCAGCGCCTCGGAGACGAACTCGAGCCTGCCCTTAGCGAATATGAGCCTCTTCCCCCCGATCCTGGCGAGGATGTATAGCTCCTTTGGGTTCGCGGCTACGGCCATGTTGGCCGGAAGCGTCCATGGGGTTGTCGTCCAGATCAATAGGTACGCTTCTCCCTTGATCTCCACCTTTGCGCCTGACTTCCCTTCATTGACCCGGAATGCAACGAGAACCGATGGGTCGTTGTCCTCCTTGTACTCGAGCTCCATGCTTCCCTGTGAGACAGCCGTCTGGCAGCTCTTGCAGTAGGTCGTTGCGCGCTTCTGCTTGTATATGAGACCCTTGTCGTATATCCTTTTCAGGAACTGCCACTCTATCTCCATGTACGACTTTGTCGAGGGTATGTACGGATTCGAGAAGTCCAGTGACATGCCGAATCGCCTGTAGTCCGAATCCATTCGCCCCATGTACGAGTTGACGTACTCCTTGCAGTTCCTAATGAACGTGTCGATGCCCAGTGTTGTCTCTATCTCCTTCTTCGTCTTCACGTTCAGCTTGGCCTCGACCTTCTTCTCTATAGGAAGGCCATGGACGTCGTATCCGGCCCTCGCGTAGACATCATAGCCCCTGAGCCTCCTGTATCGGAGCACGACGTCCTTCATCGACTTGACCCACATCTGGCCCGGATGGAGGTCTCCGCTGACGAACGGAGGGCCGTCGAGGAAGTAGAACTTCTTCTTTCCCCTGTTCTTCTCTGCCACTAGGTCGGGTATCTTGTTCTCGTTCCAGTACTTGAGGATATCTTCCTCGTTCTTGTTTAGGTCAGCCATGTAGCACGGAGCCTCTTCTGTGTGGGAATCAACAGATTAAGTATACTAATAACCCTCTTAAACCTATATGGCTAACATTAAAACGGAGATATGAATGAGAGCGGCAGATGGGGCAACATACTTCAGGGTGGCGCTCGGGATACTCGCCGCTTACCTTGTAATAATCAGGGTAAGCCCTGTACTGATAACCCTGCTCATAGCGGTCGCGATGGCTCTTGACGCGGTTGACGGCTACCTTGCGGTCTGGCAGGCAAGCAGCGGGAAGGTATCGCTGATTGATTATCTAAGGGCTGCAGCAGGCAACGCGAAGCATGCAAAACAGATAAAGGCGATCAAGCAGAAAGTCTCCGAGTCTGCAAAGTTCGGGCCAAGGATAGACATTGCCGGTGACAGAGTCGTTGAGTATGTCTTCTGGATAGTCTACTCGTTCGTCAACGTCGTGCCTCTCTTTATCCTGATAATAATAGTGATAAGGCACTCGTTCGTCGACGCGTTCATGGCCGCTCGCGGAACATCATCGAAGATGAAGACGAAGTTCGCTCAGATTGTCTTTGCATCCAATCTCTGGAGGAGCGGCATAAACGTCGTGAAGTTCCTGGCATTCTCGTACCTCGCCTTCGTCTATGTCTGGGGATATCCGGCCTGGATCGGCTATGTCCTGGTGACCATCCTAGTTGCGTACATACTTGTCCGAGGAGCTGCCGAGATATACGATAGCACTAAGGGGTGACTATGGTCCTTACCTGGCTTCTCTATAAGACGATTCACTTCAACACATCCTCGATAAGGTACAAGGGCAGA
>JAJYFQ010000084.1 GCA_021785375.1 Microcaldota archaeon
CCGGCCATCCTTATTATGCCGAGGTCATCGGCCTTGTGCTCCTTATGTTGCTTCTTATCTTCAGCCATGTAAACACCAACGCCAGGGTTGGGATATTCAGCATTAAAGATATGCTTTTGAACCCAAAAGACTCAAAGAGTCATGCGCTAACGGGACCTGTTTCCAGGCGCACGCGTTACCGGATTCTGCCACCCTGGCAAGTAGTAGGTATTCGTTCATTTACCTTATTAAGATTTGCCATAGGCGGCCTTAACAGTAATATTATCCCATAGTATAGTATATAAAAGTTGCTTCGAAGGCCGTTTATGCTCCCCCGGCATCGAACCGGCCATTGATGCTTGGGCGCGCATCTATCCGCGATAGACAGAGAGAGCCGCACCCCTCAGTTTCGGTACAGGCTCCTGCACCACCACCACTATCGGAACAGGATATGTTGGTGGCCTATCCCCGGAGATGTCGATGCGCCTGTCGGCGAAGCTCTCCCTGCAGACTATCATCGACATCGGCTGCGTTCCTCCGATGATGCTTGCCCTCTCCCAGAATCTAAGCCGCTGCCATCCCTCCTCTGATGTCCACTCGAGCACAGGCCTGCTGCGGTCTATCCTGTACCGGCCCCCGGCTATGCTGCCGGGCCAGTCACCGATATAGAAGGGCTTGTTCTCGATGCCCGCCATAGTCTCAGGATCCTCCCTCTCCAGGCGCAGCAACTCCCTGATCGTTATCAGCCTGCCAAGGTTCGAGTTTGCAATGCTAACGGAGTCGTTGTATGCGCCCATGCGCTCGGGCTCCAGGATCCTCACTGGAAGGGCCTCACGGGCACTCCAGCTCTCCGCTGCGCTAACCTTTCTCGCATATTATTGCATCTATCCCACCGCATAATGATGAGTTTTGCCTCGTATTTAAGCGTTCCTTGACCTTAAGGTTTTGTGCTGGACCCGTGCACGTTAAATATTTTTCTTGAGAGATTACTACAGTGGTTTTATGCTCAGCCAATTGAACATAGGAGAGCAGGCGCCGGAGATACGTGCAAAGGCATGGTTCCCTGAGGAGAAGTCCATAAAGGAGTTCAGGCTCTCCTCCCAGAAGGGCAAGTGGGTCATCCTGACGTTCTATCCCGGTGACTTCACTTTCGTCTGCGCCACCGACATAGAGGCTTTCATGAACTCTTACGACGAGTTCATTAAGAACAATGCGGTTATCGTGGGCATAAGCACCGACAGCATCTTCTCGCACAAGGCCTGGGCCGAATCTTCTCCGAGGGTAAAGCAGAGCAAGATACCGCTCATCGACGACTTCAACAAGAAGATAAGCGCCGAGTATGGATACTTGAACCAGGAGAGCGGGGCGGCGAGAAGGGGCACGGTGATAGTGGACCCTGACGGAAAGGTCCAGTACGTTGCGATACACAACGACGCGATAGGAAAGGACGTGGACCACATCTACACCGTGCTGATGGGTCTCAAGTATATAAGGGACACCCCTGCTTCCGAGGGGCACATCTGTGCCATACCGGCGAACTGGAAGCTTGGGAAGAGGGCCCTCGACATAGACGTTGTCAATGACATAGGCAAGCTCTGATGCCGCTGCGCGCAGAAGCGTTAATAAACTTAGCATTGATATGCTATCATCGTCAGTGATAAGAATGGACTCCAGGCAGGCTGCGGTAATGGTACTTGCCGCTATTGCGCTTCTCCCGGTTGCGGCCAACGCGATCTCGCTAAGCGTGCAGGGTCCCGTCAATGGAACCCTGAACAACAACGGGACCGTCTTCCTAGGGAACGTCGGTCCTGGCGAGAGCTTCTACGTATCCGCATCCGCATCGACCACAAACGCCTCGGGGTCTTACGTAAACATCGGATGGGACAGGTTCGTTGCCGTGAGCCTTCCTTCCGGATGGTCTGCCCAGTCTTCCACGCTCTACGAGAATCCCATGAAGCTGAAGATAACGGCGTCGCCTTACGCCCAGGACGGGGTCTACAACCTCAAGCTCAGGGCAGTCAACCTGCAGAACTACTCGGGGCTCGGAAACATCACGATAAACGCTGTTGTCAACGTGACGCCGGACGTCTTCAGGCTCTCGGTGAGCCCTAGCACGGTCAGCACGGGAGTCAACCAGCCGGCCGATCTTGGCGTGGTGATAAACAATACCGGGATATCCGACGATCCGTTCCTCATAAACGTGGCGGGCCTTCCGGCATGGAATCAGTCAGAGGAGGTGATAGCCCTGCACTCGTCATCGTCCACATTCTCATACCCGGTCTACTTCGACGAACCGGGCCAGTACATGTTCAACATCACCGTGACATCGGAGACGAGCCCGCTGGTCACGAGGTCCTACCCGATAGTCCTGAATGTCAGGCCGAGCGTGCTCAACGACTACTACGCAACGGGGCAGGGCGTAGTGATCTCCCCTGTCATTGTGGAGCCCGCGTACGGATTCATGCTCTTGCTCTCAGACGCGTACCACTGGCTGACGGGAAGCTGAACTGAACGGTGAAGCGATGCCAAAAGGAAAGGAGAAGAATGCGAAGGAGATACTCTATGTCAAGCTAGCCTCTGCGGTGGATCTCGCAAGGCACGCGTACAACTTCGACTTCACGTCGAGGAGCCTGATACAGAAGGCCGCAAAGAGCGGGGTCACACAGGTGTTCTGCCTCGGCGAGTGCATAGGGAACGTGACAATCGCATACTATGTAAACATCGACTCCCCTTCCGCGGTTGCAGTCTACAACTTCCCATCCTCAAGGGATGAGCGCGAGACAGTGAGGTTCACAGGTGCGGGCGAGGGAAACGAGAAGAACAGGATAGGCATACTGGACATCGACCTGAGCGCGTTCGGCCAGGCAAAGAACGTACGCAAGGATGAGATAGTTATGATCAGGGTGGGGTCTCCCGAGGACCTCGTCCATGCCACGATAAAGAGGACCATGAGCGAGGAGTCGTTCATGAGCCTCTATGCCTTCGATTACAAGGGCAGGACCATTCTCTGCTGCTTCGACCTCCTCCAGGAACTCATGGATGATAAGAAAACCTTTTATTATGCTGTGCTCAAAGATAAAGGGAGGGCCGGGTTCGCGAAGTACAGCTACGCGGACAACACCTTCGAGTTTACAGACACTGTAGAGGAGCACTCCTTCATCTACGTCAAGATAATAAATCTCGCGGAACCGTTCCCATTCTTCAAAATGCCCGAATAGCTCAGTGGTAGAGCGCCTGGCTGTTAACCAGGATGTCGCAGGTTCGACCCCTGCTTCGGGCGATGCGCTTCAAGTACGACAACCGTGCTTAACGATCCAGTGGGAATTTGCAGCATACACTAATATCCCGCAACGCTTAAATTGCTTAAAAGACAACACATACCGTATGGAGCAGTACGATAAAGAATTCTTGGAATACATGAAGACCAAGTACAAACTTACGTTGGATGAAGCAACAAAAGGCACAGAACCGCAGATAATAAAGTTTGCCATTGCATGGGATGTATGGAAGCAGGCAAAGAGCGCTTACTCTAAGAGGGAGCAAGACATATACGGATTCATGTCCAGAGACCATTCAAGACTTGACTACATTTTCCAAGAGTTCAGGAAATCGAAAAAAGCGGCAGAAGCAGAGCAACTCTTTTTGGAATTTAGGGCAGGCATTGAGCGCCACATAAAATGGGAGGAGGATATTCTATTCCCGCTTGCCAAGAAGAAAATGGGAGACGAATCACCAATGATAGACGAACTGATAGTGCAGCATAACAGGATTAAAGATGATCTAAAGGGATTGGCTGTTAGCTTAAAAGCTAGAGATACAGCCATTGAGAATGACCTGGCGCAGTTGCTGGCAGCACATGATAAGATGGAGGAAGAAGACATGTATCCATGGATAGATGATTATATCGATGATAAGGCAAAGAAGGAGGCATTATCAAGGATGGTGTAATTCCCACTCTATGTTGCATTCCCGCTTTTCCTGCCGATTATCGTGCGCCATATGTTGACTGCATGCAATAGAACAGCTACAATCATCACTATCAGCCCTCCCAGAATCACTGCAGCGTCCTTCTGGCCTGTGAGCGCAACACCCTCGAATGCAATTATCCCGGCATTTAGGAGGGCGTATTCTGCGGCTATGGCCTTATAATTTGCTCCACTATGGCGTGAGACCCCGGGCACAAATATGTATGAGACGCCAAAAATCAGCTGCGTGACAAAACCATACAATAATAGTATGAATATCGGGTCTCTATCTACAGCAACTGCGCCTGACAGGCTAAAAGCAAGAAGTATCGTACCGATTACAAAATACAAGAACCCCGTAGCTATGTAAAGCCTTACCATCTTG
>JAJYFQ010000085.1 GCA_021785375.1 Microcaldota archaeon
ACGTATCTACGTATAAACCTATCATGGCAAAGATAAAGCTCACCCTCTCGATAGATGAGGAGGTTCTCTCGAAGGCAAAGGTCAGGACGGCAGCCGGGAAGAAAAGCATAAGTGAGATGGTCGAGGAACTTCTTGAATCTGTTGGCGGGTCATTTTCTGAAGAGATCAAGAGACTTGGACTGAAGGAGAAGTATGTTAGTTTTGAAGAAGTCACTAGAAAGAGAAAGAAGTCGGGGCTCTCTGCAGGTGCAGTCATAAGGGAGCTGAGGGATGAGCGTGCCAAGAAGATATCTGGATACTAGCGCATTGGTTAAGAGGTATGTAATCGAAGCGGGCAGTGATTACGTTACTGGCATATTCCGAAATGCAGAAACCAGATCCGACATAATATGCATATCCAGATGGAATATAGGTGAGGCTGCTGTCGTGTTCAATAAATATCAGAGTAAAAAGAAGATAAATGCAAAAGAGCGGATGGAACTGATGCTTAACGAATTGGGCAGGATGAAACTTAACGGAGGTTTAACTGTTGAAGAGGTTGACGAAAGGCTTATTGCAGATTCTATAATACTTGTACTAGATTATCACCTTTACATAGCAGATGCCTTGCAGATTGCTTCGGCCAAGGACTCAGAATGCGAAGATTTTACTTCAGCAGACAGATATCTTTGTGAAGTAGCTGAAAAGAACGGACTCGCAACACACTATTTAGGCTGATTTATCAGAGCCTTGCTACAAATCCTTTACCATCCTGCTCCTTATTATTCTCTCGAGCTTTCTTGCGGTACTCTCCTTCCTTCCCGGAAACCTGACTATCCTGAGCTCCTTCTTCGAGAGCATCACATCGAACCTCTCGCCGGGCCTAATCGTCGCTATCTTCTTCCCATCGGAGTCGAGTATGCCCGTGTACTTCACCACCTCCACCTCTATCTTCCTGTTTGCATCGACTATGATCGGGTTGTTGTAAGGTCCATCAACATTGAGGAACGTGAGGCAGAAGACGTTCGGGCTCAGTATTATCGGCCCGCCAGCGGACTTGTTGTAGGCTGTGGATCCGGTCGCGCCGGATATTATTATGCCGTCCCCTCCCATCACGTACGGATATATCTCTGACCTTGTGCCCCCATTAACGTCGTATATCTTGAAGTTTACCTCCTGGTGCATATTCCTGAGAGATATCTCATTGACGGCATAGTGCCTTCTCCCCCTGCACACTATCTCTATCTTGTTCTCGAGTCTCTCGACAACGTAGTCGTTGGACTTCAGGCTCTTTATCAAAAAATCTATTTCGTCAAGGGATAGGTCCGCGTAGTAACCACTGCTGCCAGGCTTATTGCTCCTTATCGGCAGGATCGGTCCGTCGAACTCCTTTGCTGCACTCACAAACGCCCCATCGCCTCCAACAGCTATGCATATCTCTCCCCTGTCCGATATCCTGAACGCCTTCCTCAGCTTTCTCAGCTGCGGGAAGTTCTCAGAGTGCACAAGTTTTACCTTCATGGCTTCGCCTCCCTCTTTCCATAGAAGAAGTGCATTGGCCTGCCAAGCGCCGCTTCTGCCGCCTCCTGGACGGCCTCCGAAAACGTCGGATGCGGATGAATCGTGTCGGCTATGTCCTCTAGGGTCGCACCCATTTCTATTGCAAGCGCAGCCTCAGCTATCATCGCGTTAGCATCCTGTCCCACAATCTCAACTCCTTTGACAAGGTTCTCCTTGTCATAGGCGATTTTCACGAACCCCATCTCACTTCCTAGTGCGATTGCCCTTCCAACTGCGGTGAGCGGAAACTTCGTCACCGAGACGCCGTCTCCAGAGAGCGTGCCTGCAATGGCAACCTCGGGGTCTGAGAAGATCACTGCAGGAACCACAAGGTTATCGTATCCGGACTTCATTCCCGATGCCGCCTCTGCGGCAACCACTCCCTGCCTTATGGCCTTGTGTGCAAGCATCGGCTCACCTGCGACATCGCCTATCGCAAGTATGTTCGGGTCCGTGGTCGTGAGCGTGCTATCAACGATGACGAATCCCTTCCTGTCAAGCTTGACCTTCGTGTTGCCCAGCTCAAGCCCCTCGGTGTATGGGGAAAGTCCCACGGCCACGACTATTATCTCAGAACTTATCTCCTCTCCGGTGCTGAGCTTCACCGTGGCAGCGGTGTGCGATACCGGTTCCGCGCCAGCGTGCACCTTCACGCCAAGCTCTGCCATCCTCCTCTTTACAAGCGCTGCCGCGTCGGGGTCGAAGTGCGAGAGCACATCTGACCTGGCTATGATGTGGACCTCCGTGCCGAACTTGGCATAGAGAGTGCCTATCTCAACGGCCACATACGAGGCGCCTATTATGGCCATGCTCTTCGGGATGTGGTCGAGCATGAGCGCCTCCCTGTAGTCTATGGTATTCCCGCCGAGATCGAATCCGGAGAGCTTCACCGGCATAGATCCCGTGGCAATTATAGCCTTCTTAAAGTCGAGTGAGGTGCCGTTCGTGAGCTGAAGCGTGTTGGACGAGAGGAATGTAGCGGTGCCTTTTACGACTTCAATCCCATTCGACTTGCAGAGGAATGCGACCCCGTCCTCGAGTCTCTTCGATACCAGCGTCCTCCATTCGAGCATCTTCTTCGCATCGATCTTTACGTTGCCTGCTGTAATCCCGAACCTCTCTGCATTCTTCATCTGGTAGAAGAGGTCGGAGATGTGTATCAGCGTCTTCGATGGTATGCAGGCATAGTTGAGGCAGTGCCCGCCTAGCTTCTCTTTTTCCACCAGGGCCACGCTGAGTCCTAGCTCCGCGCCGCGTATTGCCGCTACGTAGCCCCCTACACCTCCGCCGACCACGGCAAGGTCGACTTCCTCAGGCAAGGATCCCATCACCATGCGCTCAACCAAGCATCTCGAGGAATTCCGGATCCTCCAAGTACTTTATCACCGTGTTACCGAAGACTACGGCCTCCGCCCCATCCACCACCCTGTGGTCGAAGACAAGGGAGATGGGGAGGACCTTGCCGACAATGATCTTGCCATCCTCTACTACGGGCATGTCTCTTATGAGGTGCACACCGAGTATTGCGATCTCGGGCGGGTTTATTATCGGGACGGAGAGGAACCCGCCCCCGAGGCTCCCTATGTTGGTTATGGTGAAGGTGCTGTCGCGCATCTCGTCGAGAGTTATCGTCTGTTTCTCTATCTTCTCGTGCAGCTCCTGTATCTCCTTTGCGATCTCAAGTATCGGCTTCCTGTCCGCTCCCCTTATTACTACGACCTTCAGGCCGTCCGGCGCCTCCGCGGCAAGGCCTATGTTATAGTACTTCTTCAGTATTATCTCCTGCCTGTCGCGGTCGTAGCTTGAGTTGAATCTCGGATTCTCCTTGAGCGCCCCGACAACCGCCTTTATTATGAACGGCAGGAAGGTCAGCTTCACGCCGCGTTTCTCTGCGTTTGGCCTCTCCCTCTTCACAATATCGTAGAGGTGCGTGGCATTCACCAGGTCCATATGCGCCGCGCTCGGGATGGCAAGAGACGCTTCCATGTTCTTCGCTATCGCCTTCCTTGTCTGCGAGAGCGGAACCCTCTCCACCTCCTCCGCATGCTTCTCCTCGAGCAGCTCGGAGAACTTTGGCACCTGCTTGACATTCTGCGGCTGGCCGAGCGTGAGGGCCTTTACATCGTTCTCAAGGACCCTGCCCTCGGGCCCTGTGCCTGTCACCTTTGAGAGGTCGATTCCGAGCTGCCTTGCAAGATGCCTGACCGCGGGCGTTGCGATTATCTCCTTCTGAACAGGCGGCGCAGCCTTCTCCTCCCTGGCCTGTACTGCTTGTTTCTGCACTGCAGGCTGGGTCTGCGGTGCTCCTTCCTTTATCCCCTGCAGCTCAGAATCTTCGCCGACATATGCTATCACGTCGCCAACTTTTACCGTGGTGTTCTCCCTGGCGCCTATCCTGACCACGCCGTTTATCGGCGAAGGCAGGTTGACAACGGCCTTGTCCGTCTCGATCTGCACTATGGGCTGGTCCTCCTTGACGGTGTCGCCGTCTTTGACGAGCCACTTCTGCACATGGCCCTCCGTTATGCCTTCTCCGATATCTACGAACTTAAGCACCTTCATGGTTATGCCTCCATTGCCTTGTCTATTGCCTGAGAGATCTTCACCGCGTTAGGAAGATAATACTTCTCGTATCCTGGCATCGGGTAAGGGAAACTCGGCGACGCAACACGCACTATCGGCGCATCCAACTCGAAGATGGCCTTCTCCTCAATCCTTGCCGAGATCTCCGCCCCAACCCCGAAGCTCAGTGATGCCTCGTGT
>JAJYFQ010000086.1 GCA_021785375.1 Microcaldota archaeon
GCGTGAGGATGGAGGACCTTGAGAAGCACAGGATAGAGCCAAGGGAGGGAAAGAGGAATGTCTACGACTTCGCCCTATGGAAGGCATCGAAGCCGGGAGAGCCGGCATGGAGGATAGAGGTGATAGAGCGCGGCAGGCCGGTTGCGCTGGAAGGAAGGCCCGGCTGGCACATAGAGGACACTGCGATGACCCACAGCGTCTTCGGCGCACAGTACGATCTCCACGGCGGCGCGGCTGAGCTGATCTTTCCGCACCACACAAACGAGATCGCGCAGGCAGAGGCCGCGTTCGGAAAGGTCCCGTTCGTCAGGTACTGGATGCACGCCGGAGTCCTCAGGGTCAACGGCGAGAAGATGAGCAAGAGCCTCAACAACTTCGTAAGGATACGCGACTTCCTCCAGAAGCACAGCGCCGAGTCGCTGCGGATGCTGATCTGCTCCACGCACTACAGGAAGGAAATAAACTATACGGAGAAGCTCATCGCAGACGCGGAGAAGAGGCTCAGGTACATGTACGCATCGCTCTCGCTTTTCTACAACATGGGCGAGGAGAGCGGAGAGGGGTCGGCCGAGATAGCGGACATCACTAATACGCTCAGCTCGAAGTTCCACGAGGCGATGAACGGGGACTTCAACACGTCCCTCGCGCTCTCGGAGCTCTACAAGGCCGTCGAGGCGCTGCGAAGCTTTGCCGAGTCCAACAAGTCTGTCGATGGCGAGGGGAGGGGCAGGGCTGTTGCAAAGACACTCGAGCTCGCGGGCATACTCGGAATACTCCAGGAGGACGCGTACAAGCAGAAGCTTCCCGAGGAGGTGCGGAAGCTGATCCGGCAGAGGGAGATGCTCAGGAAGGAGGGCAAGTACAAGGAGTCCGATGAACTGAGGGAGAGGATGGTTAAGGACCATGGGATAGTAGTCGAAGACAGCGAGTATGGCACCCTCTGGTACAGCGCTTAGGCGGGCTGCACCGGTGGGGCGGGAACGCTCTGCGCTTCTGTGGCGATCTGGGCCGCTTTTCTTCCGCCACGCTTCTTCTGGTTCTCCATGTTTGCAGTGGCAAAGAGCACCGACAGGTCATCCTGCTTCTCGGCCTCCATCCATGACTTGATGTACACCGAGATGTTCTTCAGTGGCCTCGTGTACCTGTCCGTGAAGCTGTACGCGCTGTTCTCGTGCTTGAGTATTCCGACGGTGACTCCGAAGTCAAGGTACCTCTTCCACGTGGCTATCGGGAGATCGTCGCTGCAGTCCTTGAGCCGCAGCTCCTTGCGCGACTTTACCTCGTTGAGCGCCTTTGAGAACCTGTACGCCTTGGTCTCGTTGTCGAAGTAGATCTTTGCTATTTCCCTTACGTTGGGGCTCTTCAACTTCTCCTTGAGCGCCGCATCCTCGAACTCCCAGTACCTGATCGCCATGAGTTACTACTAAAACTAATAGAATTTTAAGTCTTAGCGTATATGAGCGTAACCACGTCTTCGTCCATCACGGTGTGCTCCGGCCCCATCTTCTGGTTCTTGAACTTGACGCTCCTGCCCTCGACATACGCGTACCTGAGGTTCTTTGCCGTCTTCGAGTGGACGGCCTTCGCCACGTCCATGACGCTGCATCCAGTCTTCAGGACAAGGGGCTTGGACATGTCCGGTTCTCCGTCCTTCGGCTTGAGGTATATCCTTATCAGGCCAAGCCTCACGAAGAGGTCGTGCTTGAGCTGTTCGAGATTCGTTCCCCGCATCGCGCTTACCGGGATCACGTCCATGCGCGTCTTCGACTGGATCTCCTTGGTCATCCTCCTCACGGTCTCGCTGTCAACCGTGTCTATCTTGTTGAGTGCGACTATTCCGCCAATGTAGGCGACGTTGCCCGAGAGCACATCGACGATGTCGTCAGCGGTCGCATCCTCGTAGAAGAGTATGTCGCCGTTGTATACGCTGAACTCGTTGAGCACCGCAACTATGATCTGCTTGTCAGGGATCCTGTGGTTGTTTGATGCAATGGTTATCCCCCCGGTGACCTTCCTGTCTATCCTTATAGCCGGCACCTTTCTATTGGGCCGTATCCCCAGCAGGTTGAGTTCATCGATCAGCTCATAGAGCTGGCCGATCCGGTTCACGTCGACAAGGAAGAGGAGATAGTCCGATGTCCTCACTACACTCGCTATCTTCGTTCCTTCTCCCTTTCCCTCGTGGGCGCCCTCGATGAGGCCGGGAAGGTCGAGAATCTGTATCTTTGCCCCCTCGTAATTGAGCATTCCTGGAATGACCTCAAGAGTGGTGAAGGCATAGCCCGCGACCTTTGACTCCACCCCGGTTATCTCCCTGAGGAGAGACGACTTTCCAGCATTTGGAAACCCGACGAGAACGACCGTTGCATCGCCGGTCTTCTTCACCGAGAATCCTGTGCCCCCGTGCCCCTTCTTCGATGCTATGATATCCTTCTTGACCTTCGCGATCTTCGCGCGGAGCTGGCCGAGGTACTTGTTAGTAGCCTTGTTGTACTTCGTCTTGGAGTATTGCTCCTCCAACTCCTCCAACTTATTCTTCAGACCGGGATCAGCCATGGTCTCCCTTTCTAGCCGCGGCACATATGGCAGGCACTACAACCTTTTTGTAGGCCCTCTTTAATAACCTTGCGAAAATATACGAATTGTTGGTAAGAATGGCAAAGCGAAAGACGGCAAAGAGGAAGTCTGCCAGGAGAAAATCTGCCAAGAGGAAGTCTGCCAGGAGAAAGGGCAGGAGATAGTCTGGGCATGTGGGTTTAATTTTTTATTTTTATTTTTTAGACTCCGGGCATGAACTTCGAGAGCTGCTTCCTGAAGTCGCGGTTGTTCTTGAACATGTTTGCGAACTTCTTCATCTTGTTGAAGTCAGAGATCAGCTCCCTTACGTCGCGCTCCGTCATGCCGCTGCCCTTCGCGATCCTCGTTATCCTTCCGGGCTCCCTGATGAGCTTCTCGTTCTGGCGCTCCTCCTTAGTCATCGACCCGATTATGTTTCCGTACTTCTTGAGCTTCGCCTCGCTCGTCTCCATCGCCTCCTTAGGCACGTCGGAGAGGCCCATCATGCCGAGGACGTTCTTCATCGGCCCCATCTTTGACATCGCCTTGAGCTGTGTGTAGAAGGTATCGAAGTTCAGCTCCTCAGCGGCCATCTCCTCGGGCTTTATGTTCGCCTCCTTTATCGCCTCCTGCACGGTCGTGAGAAGCGACTCTAGGTCAGGTATACCGAGAAGCCTCCCGACGAACTTCTTCGAATCGTAGAGCTCCAGTGAGCTGAGCTTCTCCCCAGTCCCTATGAATGCGATCCTGGTCTGTGCGGCCGAAACAGCGCTCAGGGCACCCCCGCCCTTTCCCGATCCGTCGAGCCTCGTGCCTATCACCCCGGTTATGCCTATCGCGTTGTGGAACTCTGTTGCCTGCCTTCCCGCGACCTGGCCCACGTCCGCGCTGATGACGAGCAGCTTCTCTTCTGGATTTAGCGCCCTGTTGATCTCCTTTATCTCGGTCACGAGCTCCGCATCGAGGGCGTTCCTTCCGCTTGAGTCGCAGATGACGACCTTCCTGTCTTTGAGCTTTGAGAGCCCCTCCTTCACAATCTTCCTTACGTCCTTCTCTCCCTTTATGCCGAAGAAGCTGACGTTAGCCTGCTTTGCCAGAGTCTCGAGCTGCTCGTACGCCGCTGGTCTCGTCACGTCGCAGCATATGACCCCGACGCTGAGCCCGCGGTCCTGATAGAACTTGGCGAGCTTCACCGTCGAGGTCGTCTTCCCCGAGCCGTAGATTCCGGCCATCAGTATCCTCCTCGGCCTTATCTCCGGCTCGTAGCTCTCTCCCATCAGCTTGACGAGCTCCTCGTACACTATGTTGGTTATGTAGTCCCTGGGGCTGACCCCCTGGGGAATCTTCTCCTTGAGGACTATGTCCTCTATCCCCTTTGTGAACGAGAATACGAGGTTCAACTCGACATCGGAGGAGATGAGCGCCTTCTGCAGCTCCTTCGTGAACTCGCGTATCGTCTTCGCATCAATAATAGTAGCTCCGGTCAGCTTTGCCATCGCCTTCCTGAGCCCCTCTCCTAGGTCCATCTGATACCCTTATAAAGATTAATCGAGAATCCTACCTTACGGTATCTTTATCTTTTTCCATATATAAAGCATACTGACGGGCTCATAGCTCAGCCTGGTTAGAGCGCTGGTCTTATAACAGGTCCGCGAGTCGCGGATCCCAAGAAAGCCAGATGTCGTGAGTTCAAATCTCACTGGGCCCATCCTCTTCATGGCTT
>JAJYFQ010000087.1 GCA_021785375.1 Microcaldota archaeon
CAGAGTCGACGAATACTACGACAGGTGGGCCGTTCTCATCCACGAACCCGTGGAGATACATGGACAACAACTTTACGCTTTCTGGAAACTATAATTCTTCAGCCGCTTACGCGCTCCAGAGCAGCGACAAGATCCAGATCAACAACCTGCCATGCTATGGGAATGACGGCAACCTGCTTGCCAATGGCGCATTCTTGAGCTCTGGAACATCGTTCAGTGGCATTCTCTGGGTGAGATACACCTCAAACGCAGGCTCCGAGAACGGAGCATCGAACAGATGGATAACTGCACAGATTGCAACAGTCACGGCGCAGGTTAGCGTTGAGTCGACCAGTGCTTATGGGAACAAGACCAGTGGAGGCAGCAGCACTACGAGCGGGACGACAACGGTTTCTGGAGGCAGCAGCACTACGAGCGGGCCAACGACAGCAGGGTCAACGACCATGCCGGGCAGCGCGCTTCTCCCGCTCTCGTCCCCGCTGATAATCCTGATAGCTGGAGTGATAATAGTAATCGTAATAATCATACTTTACCTAAGGAGTAGGATGTCGTAACCCCTGTTCTGATTTCCCGATCATAACGGCACGGCAGGAGACAGCTGGCCCAGCCCGAGCGAACTGAGAAGCGCTTCCGGGTTGTCGTAGTATGCGCTGACTGCCTCGCTTATGCTCTTCATGTCGCGCTTGCCCATTATGTTGAGCTGCTCTAGTATCCTGGCTCTCACCGCCTCTTCAGCAAGGATGTCGGAAGGCGCGACGCCCACCATTTTCGAAAGGTTGTCCCTGTATGTTATGCTTGGCATCATCGGAGCTGCCTGGTTCGTCTTGTAATCGTACTTGAACACGTCGGAGAGAAGCACCTGGGTCTCAATGCCCGATATCTCAGATATCTGGACGACCTTCCTCTGCGGCTTGCCGTCCCTGTAGAGCGATGAAACTACGACTATTGCATCTATCACCGGGATTATGTCCCTCGGCACGTTCATCGGTGAGTGCTCAAGCCTGAGTATCACATCCCTGCTCGTAGAAGCGTGTATTGTGCCCATGCTTATCTTCCCTATGTTCATCGCCATGGCAAGGTCGTTCGCCTCCGCTCCCCTTATCTCCCCTATTATTATCAGATCAGGCCTCATCCTCAGCGCGTTCTTTACGAGCTCGGTCATTGGCAGGTCTGTGTTCGTTTCCAGCCTTGCGGTGTTGTCGTGCGCCTCTGTGTTGAGCTCGTATGTCTCCTCTATTGTGACGATCCTCTTCTCAGGCCTGAAGAAAGAGAAGAGCGTGTTGAGCAGTGTCGTCTTCCCAGACGCGGGAATTCCCCCTATCATCAGGTTGGCAGGCTTCACCCTCAGGCCGTCGACATACAGCCAAAGCCTTGACGCGATCTTGTAGTCCAGAGTCCTGTTGTTGATTAGGTCTATTATGCTGAGTGGCTTCTGCTTGAAGTTCCTTATCGTGACGTCGTATCCGACGGGGGAGGTTATTACATTCGCCCTGCTTCCGCTAGGCATGTGCACATCCATTATCTTGCCGTGCGCCTGCTGGTTGGTCGCATAAAGCTTGAGCTTCCCAACGAATCGATTTAGCTTCTCCTGGCTGTCGAAGCTCACATCAAGCTTGATGAATCCCCTGAGCGAGTCAAAGACGTAGATGTTCATCGTGTTGTTTACCATTATATCTTCTATGGTGTTCGATTCCAGCAGGTCCTTTATAGGGGTTAGGTCGTTGACGTCAGCGTAAATCTCCCCCAGATCGCTCTCGCTGATGTCGGGCTTTATGTTCTTCGCCGCGGCGTGTATGAACCTTTTCCTGTTTTCCTCTTCGGAGTGTTCTGCGAACCTTCCAACTAGCTGCTTGAGCACAAGGTCCTCTATCTCGTAGAGCTTCCGGTCCATGAAATCTATTCATTATGGAGGAAAAGGCTTAAATTAGTTGTTCGGGAGAATAGAGTCCACTATGAAGTCGGGAGTGTATCTGACAAGGGCATCGTAAGACTCACCAGTGCCAAGGTAGAGGAGCGGAATGCCGGTGGTGTATGCGATGGATATCGCGTTCCCGCCCTTCGCATCAACATCCAGCTTCGTCAGTATTATCCCGTCTATCCTCATGAACTTGGCGAATTCGCGCACCTGCTCGGAGAGCTGGTTCCCGGTTGTGCTCTCGCCGACGAATATTGTTATGTCCGGCTGTGCAACGCGCACCATCTTCTCCATCTCCTTGATGAGGTTCTTGTTTGTCTCCTGCCTTCCCGCGCTATCAATGAGTACCGCTTGTATGCCGTGCGCCTTCGCGTAGGCTATAGCGTCGAAGGCTATGCTTGCCGGGTCGGCGCCGTACTTGCTCTTTATGACTGGCACGCCGACCTTCGTCGCGTGGTGCTCCGTCTGTTCGATCGCAGCAGCACGGAATGTGTCGCTGGCGGACATCACGCTGCTTATGCCCTCCTTCTTGAGCGCATGGGCGATCTTCGCTATGGTGGTGGTTTTGCCTGTGCCGTTCGGACCAAGGAAAAGTATCTTCACCGGCGTATTCCCGACTGCAATCTTCTCCTTTACGAACAGGTTTACATCTATCCCTGCCCTGCTCCTGGCAAGTATGTCAAATAGTGACTTCCTCACCGCATCGACAAGGTTCCTCTGTATATTCCTTGAGTCGAGCTTCGTTGACTTGAGGTTTCCCCTTAGATCCTCGAGAAATGCCTCCGCAGCCTCGAACGAGACGTCCGATTGGAGTAGGGACAGTTTCAGGTTATCGAGGAAGTCGTCTATCTCTTTATCTCCGAGGGTTATATTGCTTGTGAATACCCCTTTTATCTTTGTCTTCAGCGAGAGCTTGAGCAGCTCCTTGTTATCCTTCTCCCCGCCCCTCCTCTCCTCCTTCACTTCATTCTTCGATTCGATCGGTTGCGGTTTTGGGACAGGATGTGCTTCTTCCTCAGGTTTAGTCTGTGGTGCCGGTCGCGGTGGTTGTGAAGGAGGAAGTGCGGTCTTTTCTTCTTCTGCTTTTGCCTCTGCCCTCTCGGCTTTCTCCTTCGCCTCCTCTCTTCTTTCCTCCCTTCTTTCCTCCTTTGTCTCTTCCTTTATCTCCTTTTCCTCCTTCTTGGCGAATATCTTTACGGCTTCTGAAAGCTTCTTCTTCAATCCATCGAACATTCTATGACCTAGAATCAGTGGGAGAGCTCCTCTATCCTGTATGCAATCTCGAGCAGCGCGCGCTCCAGCTCCCTCCTGTTCTTAGTCAGCTGGTTTATCGCGTTCGTCGTGTTGTCGACGGCCTTCGCAACATATCCCTTTGCGCTGGCTATGTCCT
Organism: Microcaldota archaeon; assembly: GCA_021785375.1. GTDB lineage: Archaea > Micrarchaeota > Micrarchaeia > Micrarchaeales > CABMGC01 > JAKAVK01. Next base: position 3,306 of record JAJYFQ010000087.1, read on the forward strand.
TCTCTACAAGGAAGCCTCCTCCGACGTTAACCACAACACTCTTCTGATTGGTTATTGCGCCGCCGGCGTACGCGCCTCCGCCAAGACCAAGAAGCAGGTTCTTGTTTACTATAGTATCTATGTTTTCCAGGGTCTGCTGCGTGTTCTGGAAGTTCTTCAGCGCATCAAGCCTGGTGCTTATCTCGCTGGCTATGGATGCATATTGGTTTTGGTATATCTGGTGCATATAGCGCAGCTCATCCAGCTGCTCGCCGCTCGACGGTTGTGCAGCAGGCTGCGGCTTCTTCAGCTGGTTCGACGGATTCGCGTTTGGTGTTGCCATAAAAACACTTCTGAGTATCAGATATATCCTTTCTTTCACAACCTTTTTATGCATTGTTTTATTCGTTCAGTTCAAGGCCTTCCATTATGCGCGCAAGTTCGAAGCCGGTCGTGCTGTCTCCGACGACTATGCCGTTGGAGTTCGCGACAACAGAGAGGCCGAGGCTGAGCGCACCAGTGTTTGCAGTCGTGCTTATCGAGTTATAGCCTGTAATCCTGTCGACCTGCGCCTTCTGCGCATCGGTGGCGTTGTTTGTTATCACAAGGCCCTTGTTCGTGAGTATGTTGTTCGCGCCTACGGTCTTGAACCCGCCGAGCTCATCCTTTATCGTCTCTACGCCGAGCACATCCCTTATGGATTGGACAGCCGTTGCATCGAAGTCAGGATTGACTATGGCAATCTTGTCATTGGCTAGTATGTTGTTGCCGACCGCGTTCAGCCCGCTCTCTAGGACGGATATGTTTATGCCAAGGTCCTGCTCCTTGAGCATTTGGAGCTGCCTCTCCTCGACGAGGTTGGAG
>JAJYFQ010000088.1 GCA_021785375.1 Microcaldota archaeon
TGCCATGCCTCGTCGACCACCACGAGGAGGCGCTCGCGCTTCCCCGGCTCCTCCCTCTCGAAGAGCTCGCAGATCCGCTGGAGGAGGAAGTAGGCCACGACGGCCTTCTCGCTCTCGTTGAGCCCCGCGAGGCTGATGACCGTGTTGTTCGTGAAGATCGAGCTCCAGAAGGAGTCGGGCTCCTCGCCGACGACCCTCCAGATCGCGCTCAGCCTGTAGGAGATCAGGCTGTTCTTCCGGCCCTCGCGGCTCAGGCTCTCCGTTATCGAGTCGAGCGTGGGCTCGCTGCCGGACATGTAGGACCGGAGCGCCATGTTCTTGATCTTCGTTGCCTGGAGCATCGTCATCCGGCCTGCGATGAGGAGCGCGTCCTCGACCATGGACGCTCGCTGCTCCGGGTCCATTCCGTTGAGCCGGAACATGTTTATCTTGAAGTTCAGGGGCACCTTCCAGAGCGAGGCGCCGCACTCGCCTGCCCACTTCTCGTTGTCCCCTGTCCAGTCGATCATCAGGAAGCGGGTGCCGTACCCGAGGTAGTTCCTGCAGATGAAGGACTTGGCAGTGCTCGTCTTCCCGGAGCTTGAGGATCCGACCACGAGCACATGTGGGTTCGGCTCTGACCCGTAGTCCACGTAGTATGGGCCTGTGGTGCCTGACAGAAAGCTCACGTTCGTCCCGCGCTTCGGGCCTGCGTCCACGTTCGCGTACTGCTCAGTCACCCTGCGGTACGAGGTTCCTATGGCTATGCCCTTCCTCTCCCTCCTCATCCCGAGGAGGTACTTCGCGGCCTTCCACGCACGGGGAATGAGGAGCCATGCCAGGCCGCAGTAGAAGACCACTGCGGCCGCATCGAGGCCCATCAACCATCCGACAAACCCTGTTGCAACAACCAGGATGCCGACCTTGGCCAGGAGTACGAAGACCCGATAAACAATCCCCAGACCAGACCATATCTTCCGCAACAGGCTCCCCTCGATCTGATCGCGGAGCCCCTTCACCGCGTCCCCAACAGATATCTCGTTTCCAACCATGATAATCACCAAAACCTCTTAGAAAGAGGTTTTATCCAGAACTGTCGGCCGGGGCAGGATCGCCCTGCCCCGTGCCCTGCTCTGACTGATACTGCCTCTCTTCCTCCTCGACCAGCTTCCTGAATCTCAGGACGTACGCCTTTACTATCCTGTCCTGGATCAGGTCGGGGTTCTCCATCGCCCACTCGAGCGCCTCGAGGCGCTCCCGGACTACCTTCTCGCGGTCCTCAGGCTGAGCATCCGGCATATCTCATCACCCGTGACCCTGAACTCCGCGTCCTCCGGAACAGTGGAGACGTAGCCCTCCATGAACTCCCGGGCCCTGTCTATCGCCACGACCTCGCCGAAGAGTTCGCAGAGTATGGAGTATGCTGTGCACATCGGGCCTGTGCCGCGGTAGCCCCACGTGAAGCCGTACATCTCGCGGGTCCGGGGGTTGGTCATGTACCAGTTTCGCAGCCGCTTCCTGTAGATCCGGCCGTTCCCGGCCTTCCGCTCCACGACCAGTCCCCTGTTCCACTCCTTCCCCACAATAACGATATTATCAATCCATCTCATGAGACCACCTATATCCACTCTGCCTCGCCGTTCTCCAGGCCCTTCTCCGCCATGCTCAGGAGCATTGCGTCGGCCGCGTCTGCCGGCTTCAGGACCGGCCTCACCCTTCCGTCAAGGGAGAGTCCCGCCTTCCTGCGGAGCGACTTGCAGTAGCAGTCGTTCACCTCATCGCCGGAGAACCTCCTGCCCAGGACGATCTGGGTTATGTCGCTCTCGCAGAGCAGGAAGCCCTGCTCCCAGTCCATCTCCTCTATGGCCCTCTCGAGGAAGCGCTCATTGGCCGACGCGTACCGCTGGCCGAAGAGCTCCCTGAGGATCGCGTATGCGGCCTGGTACGGGCCCGTCTCCCTTGTGCAGATCGGCTCGCCGGAGCTGCCCAGAGTGCAGCCGTAGTAGGGGTCGCCCTGGTGCACGTCCAGGCAGTGCCAGTCCTTCAGCCGCGAGGCCGTGAAGGCGCCGTCGACGTCCCGCCTCCTCACCACGGTAACGGGCCATGGCCATTCGGCAGCCATGAAGTCCACCATGACCGGATCCAGGTCATGTGAAGGGGTTGCATCGGTTCCGTTCATTGCACCACCCCAACCGTGTCGAGGGTCTTCTGGCCCTCGCCGACCTTCTCGCACTCCATCCGGTTCCGCAGCATGTGTCGGATCAGGCTTCCGATCTTGTACCCCTGCGAAGCCTTTCGGTCGAGCCACGCGCGCAGCTCAGAGTCCACGTATATAGTGACTGGTTTCTCAAGTTTTTCCATGATTCCACAACGGAGGATGAGATGCAGACCGCATGTGGTTGCTACAACCTGCCTGAAAGCGTGAGCAAATGACACTGAAAGCCGGTGAATACAAGCAAATGATGGTGAAACTGTTGGCTGCTGGTCTGCATCCTGACCCTCCATATACTATATGCCGACGGTCAAGGGTACTTACAGTAACCCTCTATTATGGCCTTCTCGCCGGTCCTCTATATCCCTAGTATCTTTCTGAGCTTGCCAAGGATGCCCTTTCTCCTGTTCCAGCGATTCTCTCCATGTTTATCCCCAAATCCAGTATCCATATTCCCATATACCTTACGCGTCAGCTCCTCATGCTCCTTCTCAATCTCCTCCTGTAGCTGTCTGTTTTTATCCACTACGAGACCCAATTTCCTGCGTGATTCTTCCATCTCAGTCTTGGTCATTCCGTAGGACTCCTCCATCTTCTTGTACTTCTCATCACTTATATGATGGATAGATTGTTTAGGCGAAGCGGAGATCTTCTTCCCTGTCTTACGCCTGGACTTACTGCTTTTCTTTGAGAAGGACGTCTTGTTTCTGGATCTGGCTCTTCTCTTGGCCTTATTTTTAAGAGGAGTTGTCTTAACTTCTGCAGTCGAGGTAATAGTGGCTTCGCCTCTGGAAGGGATCTCGTATTTCTTCTGGCCTTCAGGCACTCTCTGCGCTGCCTCAGCCGCACGGTCCTCTGCGTCCTTTCTTGCATAGTAGTCGGCGCCGTGAAATATTACGCCGGGAGGTGGCCTCCACCCAGACCGGTAGAAGCGGTCCTTGGCTTGCATGAAGGTCCCTCCGTGATCTTGGGCAACCATGTGAGCCAACTCATGAAACATCGTATCTCTTATTGCCTCCCTTGTCTTGAGCTTGTAGAGCTGTATGACCGAGATACAGATTCTATTCAGGTCAGGGTGGTAGTGGGCCAGCTGAAACTCAGTCTCATTGGGGCAGCCCTCAAAGTTAACTACCGGCTCAGGCAGTCCCTCCTTCGCGCACACGTTGGCGACGGCTTCCAGCGCATACTGTTTCCTTATCTCCAGCAGCCTTGCATCGAACTCGTCGGCATTCATTTCTCCCAACCCGGACATTGTTTATCTGAGTCCATAACAAATGGGAACATAAATGGAGCCGAGTGGCTTATGGGTACTTACTCCATACTGGAACCGCATTCGGTGATACAGACTGATTGGTTATTGGTGGATTAGGGTACGTAACATTCTTGAAACCATAATAAGTGATCGAATATATTACGTTTATGGGGAACGGATTTACGCCGTGCTTCAGGTCGGCATTGAAATTCTCGAATATTATGTAATTTGTGCCATTCTTAACCGGAACCATCATGGTCTGATTATTGTACGGAGCAATTTCTATCCAGGGCAGTATGCTTGAAGTGAATGTTTCGCCAGTGCACCAAGAACTCTCATTATAAGGCGAAACGACGTCGTACCATGGCTTCTCATTAGAGAGATACGCAAAGAAATATGCATCTGTGAAATTAGTCGGCATACCGGTATTTGTCTCGTTTATAAGAATATATCCTGAATACGGTGCATAAAAGGAGAAGTTGTAATAGCCCCCGATGTAGTAACACCCTTTGACATAGTTATATGCTGGATTATACGATGCGGCTGGTAGGGTGGCAGTCTTGTTCTGCGCTATAACTTCTCTAACAGTTGCACCGCCAAGGCTGCTCTGCTGGGCTTGAGCGATCGTTGTTGCAGCAGTACTTACTGTCGTGGGTTGGGCCGAAGTTGTTGGTGCTGTAGAAACAGTCTTGTT
>JAJYFQ010000089.1 GCA_021785375.1 Microcaldota archaeon
CCCTCCTTTATGCTAACGCTGGCCTGGAGCATGATCCTCTTGAATGTCTTCGACGTGCTTGCCCTGCTCACCTGGTCTATCGCGTCAGCCATCGGAGTCCCGAGCTGTATCAGGCTCACGACCTTGGCGAACTCCTTGCTCGCTGCGCCGTATCCTGTCGAGACGGACATCATCGCATTGAAGAGAGGTATTCCAGATCTCAGGCTTATGATCATGTCTCGCGCAGCGAAGAGAATCCCGTTCTCGGCCTTCTTGCCCTCGGACTTCGCCTTCGCGTACGGGAACCTGAGGAACTGCCTGAACGCAAACTGATACGCCCCAACCCCTATCAGCGCGCCGATGATAACGGCGACAACGGCAGGATTCGAGACGTTCCTCTCCGAGAGGAGGGTGTTAAAGAGGAGTATCATGACCACGGCAACGAGAGCACTTACCACGATCGCATTTATCATCATGCGCTTCACAAAAGCGGCCGGGGTCCCGAGAATGTTCTGGCTCCTCATCAGCGCGTCGAGGTCCCTCTGTTTCGCCACGACGTTGTTAAGGTACATCTGGAATCGGGTGAGCTTCTGCCGCTGCGGCGCTGCCTGCTGCGCCTTGGGCTGCGCCTGCACCGCGGGCTGCGGCTGCTGCGGCTTCGGAGTCACAGGTTGCGGCTGGGATGGTTGGGACTGCGGAATTTGTTGCGGTGCTGAAGGCTGTTGCGGTGCTGGCTGCTGCTGGGGCGCCTGGCCAGCCACAGGCTGCGGCCGCTGCTGCTGCGGCTGCTTTGGCACCTGCCATGGCATTGCCGGCCGCGGCTGCTGCGGCGGCGGACCCGGTTTCCCGGCAGCATCGTAGATCGGCTTTGACTTTATCTTGAAGAATAGAAACTTCTTTGGCTTGGTGAAGCCGACTATGTTGCCCTGCTGGTTTTGCGCGTCATCTGCCATCAATCATGCACCGATCTTCTGCAACTTCTCCGTAACAGACCTCAGCTTCTGGTTCCTCAGCTGGACCAGCCCGCCTGGCATCGGGCCCTTCTCCGAAACCATCACGATCTTCGAGAGGCTGGCCACTTCATCACTGATGATCTTAAGCTGCTCTTTATTAAATACGTTACCGTCAAGCCCCATGCTTATCTTGTCCAGCTCCGATATCTGCTCTGCGAGCGGAAGGGTCGGCAGGACAGCGCCGGTGCCGGCAGGCTTCACGTTTATCTCCGCAGGCGCAGTCGAAGGCACCACCGCATGAAGCTCCACGGCAGCATCCTTGTGCGTCTTTGAGAGGTCAGGTGTGGACCTGTCCGGGCTCTTCGGGGCCGGAGGCCGTGTCACTGCATCACGCTGCTGCACCTGCGGCTGGCGGAGTATGGCCGCGGCAGGAGCAGGAGCCGCCTCTTTCTTCGCCACTGCCTTTACCGTCTTCTTTGGAATCATGCCTTGAGCGCTTCCAACGGCCTTCTTGAACTCCTTCTCGGCGAGTACGAAGTAGGCGCCGGTCTTTGATGCCCCGCCCTTCTCTATGGCCCCTGCAACCTTCCCTATGCCACCCATCCACTGCTGCTGCAGCGGAGGCCGCGCCTTTGCCTCTTCTGCAGAGTTGTACGGCACAATGAGCGACACATAGTTGGCTGCGCCCTCGGACTCCTCCCGGTTGTACTTCCTTATCTTGACCTCCTCGGAGAATATCTCGCCGGAGTTCAGCACGACAACGGGCCTCTCCTGAGGCGAACTCTCAACTACGCTTATCAGGTTAACCGCATTCTGGTAATGATCTGCGCTATCCAACGGAACCAACCTATCCGAAGAGCTTCTTGCTGAAAGGCACGTTGTCCTCTACGGCCTTGACGACCTTTGATGCGTCCTTGTAGTAGCTCGCCACCACGTATCCCGAGTCGTCGACGCCCAGGACGTTGTTCTTGACCATCCACTCAAGTATCTTTGACTTCTCCTCTATGTCCCCCATTATCTCGCTAGACGTGTATCCCCCATATAGTGAGATCGTGTCTGAGAGCCTGGTCATGTCGGCTATGTGGGCGAACGTGTCGCTCCTTGCGTCCCACCGCTCGAGCACTCCGGCATCCCCATTTAGGAGTACTTCCCCGAACTCGAGGACTCTCCTTATCCCGAGCCTCCTGTGCCTGAAGAGCGTGACTATGCCCCCGAGGGCGTTGAGCATGAGCTTCGGCGTGTCTATTGGCGGATTCGTCATCCTCACCACCGTATCGGCCGCATTGTCTGCGTGCACGGTCCCGTAGACGGCGTGACCCGTATGGATCGCCTCGAAGAGCGTCTGGGCGTCGCTCTTTGTTCTTATTTCCCCGACGAGGAGTATGTCAGGCCTCTGTCTCAGCGAGTTTATCATGAGGTCGTAGAGCGTTATCTGGCCCTTGCCCTCAGGGTTCGACTGCCTCGTCAGCATCGGTATCCACTGGAGGAAGCTTGGCAGCGTGAGCTCCTTGGTCTCCTCGACCGAGATGACCCTCCTGTTTGCAGGCATGAGCATTCCCAGGGCATTGAGGAAACTCGTCTTGCCGCTTGCCGTTCCTCCGGATATGAGTATGTTTATCTCATTCTGGACGCTGAGCCAGATGAGGGACGCGATCTTCGGGGAGATGGTCTTGTTGCTTATGAGCATCGGCATCGTCCATGGATTCTTGGAGAACTTTCTTATCGTTATAGTATTGCCGTTCTGCGAGACGGGATAGAGGGTCGCGTTGACTCTCGATCCGTCGGGGAGCTCCGCATCCATCATCGGGGCCAGGTTTGATATCTGCCTGCCCACCTTCCTGCCTATCTGCTCCGCATCGTCGTATATCACGTCCTCGTTCCTGAGCATGATGTTGGTCCTGCACCATCCGTACTTCTTGTGGAAGACCCACAGGTAGTCCTTGGCCCCGTTGACCGCAACCTCCTCGAGCTCGTCGTCGGCGAGCGGTACCTCTATCTCGCCAAGGCCGAGCATCATGTTGAGTATGAACGCTACGAGCATGTTCCTCACGCTCTCCTGCGTTCCCGGAAGGTACTTGTTGATTATCAGATTCGATGCCTCGGTGTACCTCGTCGTGAGCTCCATCTCGTACTCCTTGTCGTCTATCCTCGACGGGTCTATGGGCACGAGCGAGAGCAGCTCCTGCCTGAGCGAGAAGAGCAGCACCTTGGTCGCGTCCCCGACCCCGGCGACGTTGATCTCATACTCGTATACGAACTCTCCCTTGTCGATTATCCTTATGTTGGCTATGAGCCCCTTGGCATTGACCCTATAGACTTCGAGCTCGTTAACGCTATCGTCTGCCATCAGGACTCAACCCTTCTTCGAGAGATCCTCGCTCCCGAGGTCCCCTACCTTCTTCTTCAGTTCGGCCTCCTTCTTCATTATCGTGTTGACGATTCCCCTGTGCTTCTTCGCCTTGTCGCCTATGTCGGCGGTCTTCTTGGCCCTGGCCTCCTCGGTCTTCGGGGCCTCCCTGCCCTTCTGGTCGAGCCTGGCAAGGTCCTGCGACATCGCCGTGAGCACCTTGGTCGCGCCGTCGACCTTGGCCGAGAGGTCGGCAACCTCCTTGCCCACCTGGGTGAGCCTGTCGTTGAACGTGGAGAGGGATCCCCAGCTGTCCTTCATCGACCTTATCGACTTGTTTATCGAACTCATCTGCGCCATCGCACCGTTGTAAAGCCTCATCGTCTCGTCTCTCGTCCTGTTCGCATCGTCCAGCAGCGATGTGCGCGTCTTGCCAAGCTTCTTGTGGGTTGCTTCTGCCTTGCGCTTGAAGTTCGCGATCAGCCTTTCGTACTCGGCGATCTTCTTGTTCTCGGAGGACACGGCCTCGCGTAGGGAGTTGATCTCGGAGATGGTGCCCGATTGCATCTCCCTCAGTGCTTTCCTGTGCTCTCCCACTATCTTCTCGAACGCCTTGTTCAGGTCGTCGATATTCGCATTGAACGATCCAACCCTCTTGGTGACGTCGTCAAGCATCTGCTTGACGTTGCCTGAATCGAACGTGTAGCTCTTGATCTGCTCCGTGTCCTTCTCCATCTCGGAGAGTTCCTTCTGGAGATCCTCTACGACCTTGTTTACCCCCTCCTTCTTCGCGTTGAGGCTGTTGTAG
>JAJYFQ010000090.1 GCA_021785375.1 Microcaldota archaeon
TTTGTCATTAATGCAGATAGCAGATATAAAAACGGCTACCAATACTTGTCGAGGAGGGTGTGGAAGATTATAGAGGCAGGTCATTTATGGGATGAAGCCCTCACTTTTCAATTCTCTGACGTCTTACCATTATTTTGCATGCAGGTATAATTCACTTTTTTGGGAATTCATATGTGCCTCAGGTGGTGCCCATGCGGCCCCAGCTCCCTCTCGAACTTCTCAGTATCGAACTTCGCATCGAGATGCTTGGCTATCTCCTTGAGATCCGCAACAGCGCCGGATAGGCATGACGTAGCCCCGGGAGACGGAGTTACATTGAAGATCAGGCCGTACTCCTTGAGCTTGGCCTCCCCTAGTACCAGGAATCGCTTCTTCTCATCGACTATCTGCGGTCTTACCCCGCCTATCCCCTTTGCAAGCCAGATGTCCCGATCGGTGAGTGATGGCACTATCCTTCCTGCCTCATTCCTTAGAAACTCCCTCTTTCCCACTACGGGCAGCGAGTAGGCCATGTTCTTCCTGAGTATCCTGCCTATATCCTTGTTGAGGATGATGTTCTTTATGCTTGATAGCATCGGGATGTCAAAGTCGAAGGTCCCAATGTAATCCAGGAACGTCCCCCCGTGCCCCTTCTCCAGGGAGAGCGGAAGGCTGACGGTGGGTCCGAACCTGGTCACGTCCGGGTTCGTTATTTCCGGGTCACCATGCACCGCAGCGAACGGTATCCCGCCAATCTGGACCCTGTACACCTTGCCCCGGAGAACCTTCTTGGAGTAATAGAAGTTGCCACCTACGGAGAGCACCGAGAGGTTCTTGTCGTATCCCATCGACTTGGCGAAGTAGAGGCTGTACGCCCCGGTGGCGAAGACAACGAATCGGCCGCTGTACTCTCCACCGTCCGCTGTAGAGACCTTGAATCCGTCCCCCTGCCTCTCGGCTCGCATCACCCTGGTTCCGAACCTTATGTCTGCTTTGAGCTTCCTGTTCTGCAGCGCCCTGTCGGCAAAGGTCTTCGTCACCTTGCCGAAGTCCACCATGTAGCCGTGTTGCGATATCAGTGCCATTATCCTCTCTGACCTGTCCCTCCCCTTAACTACATTGGGTTCGAGCCTTTCGATCTCTACCTTCCCTGCCTTGCGCAGGGCGGGAAAGAGGCGGCGTATGTTGGAATAAGTCTTCTCGAGAAGACCGATCTCAAAATCGTTGACGGCGAGGACCATCTTCTGGACCTTCCTGATCAGCTGCGATCGCACCTCCGGAGGCAGCGACTCTGCATACCTTAACAGGAGTTGTGCTGCTTCGTTGGTGCGTCTAGCCGTCTCGGGAGAGTAATTAGTCTCTATGTCTCCGAAGTGCAGCGTCTGCGCATTGTTCCTGCTGTTAGAATTGAGCGTTGCAAGATCGTCGTACTTCTCGAGAAGCAGGACGCTCTTTATGTTAGAGTACCTGCTTATTGTGTAGAGCAGAGACGTTCCGGTTATCCCGCCTCCGACAATTATGACATCGTACGTCTTCTGCATGGCAACCCCCCCTCACTTCTTCTTGAGAAGCCTCTTCATCACATGGTTGAGTATTCCTCCATCCCTGTAGTAGTCCATCTCCACGTCCGTGTCTATCCTCACCTTAAGCCGCGCCTCACCTTTCTTTCCGTCCAGCCGTGTGAAGAGCATCATCACATCTGATCCGGGCTTGATGTCTGGAGTCAGCATCACAGAGACGGGTTTGGAGTAGTCGACACCAAGTGCGATTGCATCTTCTCCGATCTTGAAAGTCAATGGAATGATGCCCATTCCTATCAGGTTGCTCCTGTGTATCCTCTCGAAGCTCTTCGCCACAACGGCCTTGACACCGAGGAGCATGGGGCCCTTCGCTGCCCAGTCCCTCGAGCTTCCAGAGCCATACTCCGCCCCGGCAAGCACCACGAGAGGGGTTCTTGATCCCCTGTACTTCATCGCAGCCTCATAGATGCTCATCTGCCTCCCGTCAGGGTAATGGATCGTGATCCCGCCCTCGACTCCAGGAAGCATCAGGTTCCTTATCCTCTTGTTGGCGAATGTCCCTCTCACCATTACCTCGTGGTTCCCCCTTCTCGAGCCGTAGGTGTTGAAGTCCAGCGGCGCGACGCCCTTTGACTTCAGGTATAATCCTGCGGGGCTGCTCTCGGCTATCGCCCCTGCCGGAGAGATGTGGTCTGTCGAGACCGAGTCGCCGAAGACGGCGAGAACCGTGGCGGTGCTTATGGACCTTATTCCATCCCGCCCGGCCTTGGCCATGCCATTGAAGAACGGTGGCAGAGCTATGTAAGTGCTCTTCCCGTTCCACCCGTACATCTTCTCCTTCTTCACACTTATACCGTTCCAGAAAGGATTGACATCGTATATCGCCTTGCCGTACTCCTTGGCGAAGAGGCTCTCGGAGACGCACGCGGCCATGACGTCCCTTATCTCCTTCTCTGAGGGCCATATCTCGCGGAGATAGACGTCTTTTCCATCACTGCCCTTTCCCAAAGGCTCCTTGGTCAGATCCTTGAGCACGTTTCCGGCTATAGCGAACGCAACGACGAGGGGCGGCGACATGAGGTAGTTTGCACGGATGTCGGGGTGGATCCTCGCCTCGTAGTTCCTGTTTCCCGAGAGCACAGCCGCCACCGCTAGGCCGTGTTTGTTTATCTCTGCACTCTGGCCCTCTATCAGGGGCCCGCTGTTCCCTATACACGTTATGCACCCATAGCCGACGAGGTCGAATCCTAGCCTGTTGAGCGGCTCGACGAGTCCGGCCCTCTTCATGTATCTCTCCACGACCCTGGATCCAGGTCCGAAGCTAGTCTTGACCTTTCTCCTGTTGACCTTCAGTCCGCGCGCCACGGCCTTCCTTGCAAGGAGCCCTGCCGCTATCATCACCGACGGATTGCTCGTGTTCGTGCAGCTCGTAATGGATGATATTACAACATCCCCATCGGAGAGCTCGACCTCCTGCCCGTTGGGATACCTTATCAGGACCTTCCTTATCTCGCCGCTCTTCGGCGCGTTCTTTATCGCTCCGTTCTCCGCAGCCATGCTCTCCGAAGACCACCTCGTATAGTCGCTTGCGCTGATCTTCTCGCCAGGCTTCTCCTGGGCCTGATTGAAGATGAACGAGGAGACGAAGCTCTCCCTTACCTTGTTGAGAGGGACCTCCTGCTTCGGCTGGCTGGGCCCCGAGACGCACGGCTCTATCGATGAGAGGTCAACCTCCATGATCCCGCTGTACGCCAGCCTCTCGTGATCAAGCTCGAACATCCCCTGCTCGGTGTAGTACTTCCTGACCAGCTCCACCTGCTCGCTGCTCCTCCCCGTCTTCCTCATGTACTCCAGGGTCTCATTGTCGACCGGGAATATCGCCACCGTTGCGCCGTACTCCGGGCACATGTTAGAGAGAGTGGCCCTCTCCGGGAGCGAGAGCGTGTCCATCCCCTCCCCGAAGAACTCGACAAACATCCCCACGACGCCCCGCTCCCTCAGCTTTCTCGTCAGCGTCAGGGCGAAATCGGTTGCTGTGACCCCATCCCTAAGCCTTCCTTTCAGGTGCACTCCTAGGACCTTTGGCGTGAGAAACCCCACGGGTTCGCCGAGGAGTGCGGCCTCAGCCTCTATGCCTCCGACGCCGAACCCGACAATGCCGAGCCCGTTTATCATGGTGGTGTGGGAGTCTGTCCCGACCAGCGTGTCGGGGAAGGCGATGTATCCCTCCTTTCCCTGAACCATCTTCACGCACGTGGCGAGATACTCGAGATTCACCTGATGGCAGATCCCCGCGGATGGAGGGAAGACCTTGAAGTTGTTGAACCCATCATGCGCCCATTTGAGGAGGTGGTACCGCTCCCCGTTCCTCTCTATCTCCTTCTTCTGGTTTATCTCCAGGGCATTGAGCACGTTGAAGGCATCGACCTGCACCGAGTGGTCTATTATCAGGTCGACGGGTATCATGGGTTGTATCAGATCCGGATCGCTTCCTGCCTTTGAGATGTAGTCTCTCATCGCGGCGAGGTCAACCACGGCAGGAACCCCGGTGAAGTCCTGCATCAGTATCCTCG
>JAJYFQ010000091.1 GCA_021785375.1 Microcaldota archaeon
CTACTGTTGACTGCGTGCTACGGTCGGCAGTCAAGGTTGACCCCAGTGGCGCGATGATCTCGTTTGCCGCTGGCGTCGGCGTCGCCGCGGTGGCCGGAATGACCCCTAGCTCCTTCGCAATGTCGCCCGCGTTTACTTGCGTCACGTCGCCGGGCTTGGCGACCTCCAGCACCGCATCCCTGTATGCCTCGTTGACTTTCCTGTAAACGTTCCAGTGGTTATCGGCATATTTGGCGTACTCCGTGAAGTAATGGAAGAGCGGGGATATTGTGCTGTTGCAGAAGCCGTTGTAGAACCCGTTGTACGTCGGTTCGTCGATGAAGAGCGGCACGCACTTCATCCCGGCAGCGAGCCTGCCGACCTCGGCCCTCTCCTCCTTGCCATTGAAGATGCCTCCGGACCATCCCACCCATACGTAATTATCTATCTTCTCCGCTCCTAGATACGACTTCATCCCGGAGACGAGACCGCCCGCGCCCTCCTTCGAAGCGATCCTTCCGTCATCGCCTTTCTTGAAGGATACGGGAAGCCTGTTTGACACTATGATACATCTCATCTCCCTCCCGATCTTATTGCAATCGGAACTAATAAAACACCTTCGGAGAGATTCGAGAGGACTTCAGGAAGAGCCCAGAAATCCTGTCCGGGCCGTATAAAACGACAAAGAGAACCTTGGGGTCGCCGGGATTTGAACCCGGATATGCAGGTAACGCCTGTATCACAAATCATCGCTCCAAATCTTAATCATCGCATTTCGCTCATAGATATTGTTAAACATCTGGAGCCTGCCGCGCTGCCAAGTTACACAACGACCCCCTGGCAAGGAATAGTTAATTTGTAGAATATATAACTCTTGCTATCTCTCCCTTCCAAGGAGTCTCTTTATCAGGGAAACATTGTTCTGTGGTGCCCCTATTGCATCGGAACTCCTTCCGGAATTTGCCACGCATGCGGCTGCAACTGACCTTATACCCCTCGAGAAGTGCGAGTTTCTATGGGCGATGCAGGCAGGTGTATGGTTTGCGATGCTCATCGGCACAGCATCATCGTCTTTCAGCGCCCCAAGAACCTTCTTCCCATACTCATGCTCTATGTCATGGACTCCCAGCTCGTACCTCCTTCCCCTGATCCTGTTCACCACCAGTCCGTGCGGGACCTTCATCATGCCGAACTCAGCATCAAGCCTTATGCTGCTCGCGAATGACGGCATGTCGGGAGACATAACTATCAATCCGTAGTTCACCCTCGATATGCTGTCTATCAGCGTAGACCCTGGAGACGTGTCGAAGACCACGAAGTCGTATCCTTGGTTCATAATCTCGTTCGTAGCCCTCCCCATCCCTTTTGCCGAATGGGCCTGGCGTGACATGGACATGGTTCCGGGAACCACGGCCAGGCCAGAGTCGCCGTGGTGCACTGTGACATCGCGCAGCCTGGTCCTGCTATCAAGGAGTTCCGCGCATCCCTTCCCCCTTCCCTCAACGCCCAGATGGATTCCCACGCTCGGGTTTACCGTGTCGGCATCCACGAGCAGTGTCTTGTAACCGGCGGACGAGATGACCGTTGCAAGATTCACAGCGACGCTGGTCTTGCCTACCCCTCCCTTCTGCGACGCGACTACTATGCTGTACGGCCATGCCATTGGATCATCTCCTCGACATCCTCTCGCGCATCCTCCTCATCTCCCCCCTCCTGCCGTGCGAGTGAACGTGCCTCCGGACCTTCCTCCTGAGGAAGAGCGCTATTATGACGAGGCTGGAAAGCACGCTAATGATGGGCAGATAATTCTGCAGCGTAAGAGGGTAAGCGAGTGACAAATACACTACCCCGCGGCACTGGTCATACCGCAGCTCGTCTTCCTCAATCTTAAAAGGGAAATGGGATTTATAAACATTCTTATCCCCATTCACGATTGATAGCGTGCGCGAAGTAGTGAAGGCCGTAATATCTGACATAGGAGGTGTCGTCATAAGATTCGACGACAATGCGTACTTCTCCTATCTCTCTGAGCTGAGCGGCCACAGCCAAGGCCGTGTCAAGGGCCTGATACGATCCATGGTGCCGGCATTCGAGCTGGGAAGGATGAGGCCGGAGCAGTTTGAGCGCAGGATAGCAAAGGAACTGGGGATAGGTATGGGTGAGGTGGGCTGGCTGGGCTTCTACAAGGAGCACATAAAGGTCGATGTGGACATGACCGACCTCATCGGGGAGCTGCACCGGAGCTACATTACTGGGTACATAACCAACATAGACAAGACAAAGTACTCCTACTTCACCAGGCTCTTCGGGAAGGAGATGTTCGATTACGGGATCGCATCGTGCAACGTGCATCTGAGGAAGCCCGACCCAATGATCTACCGGAAGATGCTGGGGATGATGAAGATCAGGCCCGGCGAGGCGGTCTTCATAGACGATAGGCGGGAGAACGTGGGGGGAGCGAGGAGGATGGGCATCAACTCAATACTTTATAAGAACAGAAGGCAACTTGATATAAGCCTGAGCAAGCTGCTTGAGAACTAGATGATCGGATGAAGGAAGAGAAGGCGGACGAGAAGGGGCTGTCGGTGAAGAAGTCGGAGAATTTCTCAGAGTGGTACGTCCAGGTACTAACAAAGTCGGGCATGATCGACTACACCGATGTATCGGGGTGCATAGTCTTCAGGCCAGCCGCCTATGCGCTCTGGGAGGAGATCTCGCGCGCGATAGACACCGAGTTCAAGAAGGACGGCGTAAGCAATGTCTACTTCCCCCTTCTCATACCGGAGAAGCTTCTACAGAAGGAGCAGGCGCACCTTGAGGGATTCACTCCGGAGGTCGCATGGGTCACGCAGACGGGGGACACGGTGCTGGAGGAGAGGCTCGCGGTGAGGCCCACATCCGAGACGATAATGTACGCGAGCTACGCGAAGTGGGTACGGTCTTGGCGGGACCTCCCGCTGAGATACAACCAGTGGAACAACGTGCTGAGGTGGGAGTTCAAGCACCCTACCCCTTTCATACGCTCGAGGGAGTTCCTCTGGAACGAGGGCCACAGCGTCTTCGCGACGAGCGACGAGGCGATAGCGGAGAGGGGAAGGATACTGGGCATATACAAGAAGATTCTCGAGGACTATCTCGCGATCCCCGGCATCGTCGGAAGGAAGAGCGAGAAGGAGAAGTTTGCTGGGGCAGTTGAGAGCTACAGCATAGAGCACATGATGCCTGACGGTTGGGCGATCCAGGGGCCGGACCACCACTTCGACGGGCAGAACTTCTCCAAGGCGTTCGAGATAAAGTTCCTTGACAAGAACAACAACACCGAGTACGGCTGGCAGACCACTTACGCTATAACCACGAGGGAGATAGGCGTGCTCGTTGCAACGCACGGCGATGACAAGGGGATCATAATGCCACCGAGGATAGCACACGTGCAGGTGGTGATAGTGCCCATATTCAGGAAGGAGGGAACCGAGGCAGTTAAGAAGTTCTCCGGGGAGATCGCGGAGATGCTGAAGAGGGACTACAGGGTCAGGCTCGACGACAGGGACGGGTACTCGCCGGGATTCAAGTTCAACGAGTGGGAGCTGAAGGGGGTGCCGATAAGGGTTGAGATAGGCCCGAAGGAAGTGGAAGCCAAAAAGGTCGTAATAGTCAGGAGGGACACCGGGGAGAAGCACGAGGTCGGCATCGATTCACTCGCCAAGGAGATAGGCTCCACGCTCGGCGCCATACACTCTGAGCTGTTCAAGAGAGCAGATGCGATGCTGCGCTCCTACGTCCACAATGTAAAGAGCTACGATGAGTTCAAGAAGCTGCTCGCCGAGAAGAAGGGCATAATGCACGCACCGTGGTGCGGCGAGATATCGTGCGAGGAGAAGATAAAGGAGGAGACAGGAGCGAAGATAACCAACATACCTGTCGACCAGAAGGACCTCTCTGGAAAGTGCGTATACTGCGGCAAGGATGCAAAGGAGATGGCCAACTTCGCAAGGTCATACTAGCCTTCTTGCCTGGACTCTCGGCGAAGAAGTGTCTATCTCCGCGGCGTTTGCGTGCTTTGTCATCACTCCGTTGCTGTCCCTAAGCGCTTTCA
>JAJYFQ010000092.1 GCA_021785375.1 Microcaldota archaeon
TGGTCCCGTGTACCATGCCATGTTCGGGCTCTTGACTTTTGTGTTGTCTCCCTTGAGCGCTGAGTATGGAACATAAGCTATGACTGTGTCTGGCTTGTAGCCGAGGGTCTTGAGCAGGTCTCCCACTGCCTTCTTTGTATCCTCGTACTTCGACTGTTGGTAGCCGACGTCGTCCATCTTGTTGATTCCGACTATGACTTGCTTTACTCCAAGTACGTTTGCAAGGATTGCGTGCTCCCTCGTCTGCGCCTGCAGCCCTTCCTTCGCGCTGCATACCAATACAGCAGCATCGGACTGGCTCGCTCCGGTAATCATGTTCTTTACGAAGTCCCTGTGTCCTGGCGCGTCTATGATTGTGAAGTAATACTTCCCTGTCTGGAAGTCCCTGTGCGCTATGTCGATAGTTATTCCCCTTTCCCTCTCTTCCTTCAGGGAGTCCATGAGGAATGCGAACTCGAATGTAGGCTTGTTGAAGGTCTGTGTAAGCTCCTTCATCCTTGTCATATCCCTCTCTCCGATAGCTCCCGTCTCGAACAGCAGCCTTCCTACTGTTGTCGACTTTCCGTGGTCCACGTGCCCTATGAATATTAGGTTCAGATGTGGTTTGTCTGTTGCCATATTTATCACTTGTTTTTAATATTAACCTGTTAGCATTATTCCCAAGATCGGAACATACCTTAAAATGAGCTGCCTCTGACGAGAAAACGCTCTTTTTACAGTTTATTATCTTGTGGATAAATATTTATATCTTACTCTCCCCCGCATGGCAGGGCCGGAGCACAGCCGCAGCCAAAAGCTATTATATTATAGAGGCATAAAATCGATTGAGTCCATGGCGTCTAATACTATGATGCGCAGGAGCACTGTGCCCGTCGCACAGGACACCGGCAGCGACATCTCCTTCGGGCGGCCTGTCTATCCCGCAACAAACGGCGAGAGCAGGCCAAACCGCAGCATGGCGCTCGAAATTGCACTGGAGCACACATTCGGGACCCCGCCTATAGTTACAAGGCATCGACTTTACAAGATAATTCACGACCAGCAAAAGCACCCGGTGCTCGAGGAACTCCTTCTCTTCTACCTGCGCCCAGAGGCGACGCCCTTTGGCAGGCTTGCGGAAAGCGCAGTAGAAGGGATCCTTCGCATGCACCCGCACTTTTTCCATGTGAACAACGCGCTCACGGAGATAGATGAGCACGCAAAGGAGCTCCGCAGCCTGCTTTCCGAAGTGAAGCGCAAGATGGACATGCGCTTACGCGAAAGGGCGCTTTTCGAAAGGTATGTCAGGGGAGACATAACGAAGAAGTTGCCCGGATGCCAGCCAACTGACTAATCCTGTACTCCCATGGCGAAACCGGCTTTCGAGGGAAAGCCAATAGAAAGCTTTAAATATCAAGAAATTCAAAATATATATTAAAGTAAAAGGTGCCCGGATGGGGTCAATTACCAAACTTCCTACAAGAGTAGAAAACAGGCTTCTCAATGTGATAGAAGCGAGGGTAGAGATGGGCATGCCCCTCAGCGAAGAGGACAGGCGGGCAGCGCACCAGATCTTCACTCCAGAGGTGCTCCAGAGGAGGGAAACGCAGGAAACCAAATATTCAGCGCAGCTTACAAAGCAGGCGGTGCACGAGCTCAAGAAGCTGGACAGGCACCAGCTCGAGGTTGTACAGGAGAAGATGAGGCGCATAATCGAGAGGCCTGCAGAGATTGGCGATGAGAAACACGGGCGTCTAAGAGGGCAGAAGACGCTTAAGGTTGATAGTACAAGCCATGTGCTGATGTTCGCGTTCGACGTGAGGTGCAGGACCGTGACCTTCACTGCATTCGGTCACCACGACACAATCTACAATCTTGCGCCAAGGATAGAGAACTTCGTCCCATTTGAAGAGTGGATGGCGAGCTGCTGAGCAATAGTTTCTATTCTTCGGCAAAGTGCAATCGGTTGAAGAGACTTTCGTCAAGATCCACTGGAGTCGTTTCGCTGTACCTGGCGCTCTGAAGCGTTGAAGCCGCGATTGCTGAAGTGGTTATTGCGACATTGCCTCCTATCTTGTGCGGAATGTTGATGATCTGTTTTACCCTGCCGTCTACACCTGCCTTGTCAAGCAGTTCCCTTACCACATCGATTTGCGAATACGAAGCTATGTCATCAGCTACTGTCCAACCGCTCTCGTCCGCCAGCTCCAGCACCGACGGCCTTCCGATTGCGAGAGAAGCGATCTCGCTGTCCAGCCTTATCGCCTCAAAGAGGACGACCACCTTCCTTATATCACGGGATGCGCCTGCTACAATGGAATTGAACCTCGTAACCTTTATTGCTACATCCTCTTCGCCCTCATTTTCAGCGCCGACGCACCTAAGCAGGGAAACGACGAGCTTCTCATTCGTGCTGCGTTCCACTATTATATCATCCCTGGAGAGCGCGTATCCGCCGTCAGTCCTTATCCTTGTGACTCCAGCATAATGGTTCTCCCTATCCAGCATCTTGTCGAATGCGTTTATCTTTCCGAGCGACTTCCCTCCGACAGTCTCGACGGTAAGCCCTACGGCTATGCTTGTTCCCGGTTTCGCCCTTATCGCAGATGTTCCTTCCAGCATGATTCACCTCTCCTTATCCAGATATTTAATTGTGAGCTTGAATCCTCTTTGCCGCGCAGCCGTTTCCCCCCTTTCAGCTGGTCCTGCGACCCCTCCTCCCTCAATTTCAGGGAGAGGAGCGCATCCACTATGGCTGGGGCCTCAGCAATCGCAGCCGACATATCAGGGTCCGGCGTCACGCGTTGCTTATCTCTTCGCCTATCCTGCCAGATATCGGCGTTTCCGGCGGGAGGCACCTCCTTGCGAGCTCTCTCATCACCGCCCGCCTGATCCACAGCCATGTTCGTCTCCTTCTCAGCAGAGTCTATGTTCGCCTGGTTCTTGCCGTGGTACGCGGTCATCCTGAGGTCTATGAAACTGTGCGCTGCATCAACATCAGGGTGGAGCAAATACTCATCCGTCTCGAGCAGCGCTCTGACCTTGACGATTCCCGTCTTTCCAGGCATTTATCCACCATCCTAGATTCACTGAGCTGCTCAAAAAATATATATAACTTGTTCTGCTATTTTCGAGAGCAAGGATTGTGAGAGAATCCTGTCCCGAGATGCAGAAAGGTATTTATAAGAATCGGTTTATAACAGAGTAACTAAATCTGCCCAGTCAGCGACGGGCAATTTGTTGTACTTGGTGGAAAAATGAAGACCACAGATATAAAATACATGGCAAAAGACGAGGACGACGAGGACACCGACGAGGATGAAGACGACGACATGGACGACGAGGAAGACGACGACATGGGCGACGACGAGTACTAAATCAAGCTCGACGCATTTTGCTTTTTTAATTTTTCAAACTCCTTCTTGTTCTTCTTTTACCTTAGAACTACGAAAGGTATATAAGGAAATTGAAACTTAATTTAAACTGGATCCTTGGTGCACTTATGGCGGATGGAATAGAACTCACAGTCGCTGGCGCCCTCGTCACCGATGACGGAAGGGGCATAGCGAGGATAGACTCTAAGGCGAGGAAGATGCTGGGAGTCACCTCAGGGGACATCATCGAGATAAAAGGCAAGAGGAGGTCAACAGCTGCAATCGTCTGGCCAGCGCACCAGCAGGACGAGGGTCTCGACTTCATAAGGATAGACGGGTTCATAAGGCAGAACCTCGGTATAGGGATAGGCGACAAGGTATTCGTTAAGAAAGCCGAAGTAAATGACGCGCAGAGGGTCATCCTTGCGCCGCCTCCAAACCAGAAGGCTCCCATCTCGCCTGACTTTTCCGATTATGCGAAGAACAAGCTAGAGGACAAGCCTCTCATAAAAGGGGATGTTGTCCCTATAGCCATGTTCGGTTACGTCTTTACCTTCGTGGTCGCGCAGGTCGCTCCACATGGAGTGGTGCGCGTTGGAAGGAACACGGAGGTCATCGTAAGGACAGAGCCGGTGTCAGACTCGATGGTCAGGATAGGAGAGGTCCACTATGAGGACATAGGAGGCCTAAAGGCCGAGAGCCAGAAGATAAGGG